>JBNGDR010000052.1:0-9972 GCA_049975685.1 Anaerolineae bacterium | reverse complement strand
GCTATGCCCGTCACACCCGTCCTACCCAGAGCGTAAACGCCCGTTCCCGTGTCGTCCGCATTGAATCGCCCCCCGAAACTGTCCCCTTGCCCGAAGAAGGCGGTTGGACCGGTACCGTAGACACCCACACCGGCGCTGGACTGAGACTCACCATAAACACCGTAGTTGGCTCCCGTGGCTGAATTGGCAAGACCGTAGACCCCCCGCCCTTCCTGGGATTGCGTCCAGCCGTAAACGCCATAGTTCGTTCCGGTGGTGGAGGTAGCGCGCCCGTAGATCCCCCGCCCCCCCTCGGCATCCGATACGCCCTGCACGCCGTAGCCAAAGCCTGTAGTTGCCGTGCTCTCTCCCAGAATGCCTGCCCCGTTATTCGAGTTAATCTGACCGTGCAGACCGTAGGTGGTATTGACCCCCGCCGCCGAGGACCAACCGTAGATGGCCGTATTCGCCGAGCCGACACCGGTGTTGCGCACGTTCAACACCGAACCCGAATCCTGATTCTCGCCGACGATCTCGGCGCCGGGCCAGAGGCTGAAGGCGTAGGGTGTCGCCCGGATGGGTTGCCGGGGTGTAAGTGTCTCGTAGCCCCCGATGCTGTTACCGGGCCGCACGCCCACCTCGATCCAGCGTTCGCTTCCCTCGAAAACGTCGTCAGGGGCATAGACGTCGATATCCACAGCAAACTTACCGTCGGTGACCGTAACATCCTCCGCATTGAAGGGACTCACGACGGCACTTCCACCGGTCTCTGCGTTAAAGATGGTGAACTCGAAGTCGTAGCTACCGTTGGCGGGTGCCCCACCGTCCTGGAGCTCGCCCTGGTAGGTGAATAGTGTATCAACTTGAACCTGGGGGCCAATACCCTGAGCGTAAGCCCCTCTCAGTGTCACGCTCATGAGTAGAGCCAAGAGCGTCGTCAAAAGCATAGGTAAAGTTTTGCGTCTAGCCATGATCAGCTACTCCTTTTCGTATCTGTTATTGAACTAACAATGCCTTACCGGAGTCACTGTTTAGCATCTCAACTCCTGGCACAACGGGCGGGTATATATGCTATAAGGAATCACCCGATCTCCTATTCTGCCTATCAAGAGTAGCGTCTTTTCGTAATCCCCCGGACGGGAATATAAACAACATTTATAATATAAATATTTTACTTATTATATACTAAAGGGCGAGAGAATGCAAATCTCCCTCTCCCAACCGAACGGTGAGATTTCTGACCTGTTAAGCGTATCTATCGCCCTACGAAACGTGGGCTTCCGCTGCGTCCGCCCGGCGCCGTAAGAGAAGCACTGACCAGAAGGCAGGCGATCTTTGATAAGCAAAGACCGTGGCTTCGAGCCACGGTCTTTCATGAAGATGACTATCAAGAGTCAGTAAAGCTATTCCTCTTCAATAGTTACCTGTTCCATAACATCGCCAACGGCGATGGATTCTACCACATCCATCCCCTCAACGACGGTACCAAAGACGGTGTAACTACCGTCGAGCTGGGGCAATGCGTCCAGGGCGATGTAGAATTGGCTGCCACTGGACATACGCCGCGGATTACCTCGATCGGGCAAACGGGCCATGGCGACAGATCCCACCTCGTGCAACAATTCGATCTCGGCAGGCAATACGTAGCCCGGACCTCCCTCCCCGGTACCCACAGGGTCCCCACCCTGGACCACAAAACCAGGTTCAACACGGTGAAAGGTCAGCCCATCGTAAAAACCCTGTCGCGCGAGGAAGACAAAATTGTTGACGGTGATGGGCGCGACCTCCGCCGCCAGTCGCAGGACGATCTCCCCCTTAGGCGTCGAGATGGTTGCCGTGTAAGACTTTGTAGGATCAATTCGCATCTCCGGAGGGCGCGGATACATACCATACCTGGCCTGGGGTTCCGCCGGAACAGGAATATCCTCATTGGGTGGGATCTCCGAAGCGACAGGGGCCGTGTGCTCCTCGATAACGATGGTCTCAATGAGATCACCCGGTGCTGTGGCTCTCTCCGGATCACGTTCGCTGAGGGAAAACAACACATCCAGCCCCCCAATGACCCGCCCGAAGACCGTGTGCCGGTCGTCCAGCCAGGTGGTGGGCACGTAGGTGATGAAGAACTGGCTGCCGTTGGTGTTCGGGCCACTATTGGCCATTGAAAGGGTCCCGACTCGATCGTGACTCAAAGAGGGATGGAACTCGTCGCCAAAACGGTAGCCCGGCCCCCCCGTTCCCGTTCCCGTGGGATCACCCCCCTGGGCCATAAAGCCGGGGAGGACGCGGTGAAAGGTGGTGCCATCATAGTAACCATCCCGCGCCAGAAAGACAAAGTTGTTGACCGTCTGGGGCGCCTCGTCGTCGAAGAGCTCTACAATGATATCTCCTTTCTCCGTCTTAATCGTAGCAACGTAGTGTTTATCGGTGTCAATCTGCATCGCGGGCACTCCACTGTACGGGCTATCCTGGACCGAAGCATCTTCCTGAACGGGCGTAGCACTTGGCATCGGCGAGGGGGTAGCCGTCGCCTCAGGTGAGGCCTCAGAGGCGATGGGCGTAGCCGTCGAATCCGCCTCACAGGCGGTGAGAAACAATCCTAATAGGGCGAGCGCTGTGGCCAATAACGAATAGCCAACAGGAGCATTCGACCTTTCGTATCCAATCATCACTGATCCTCCAGCAATTCGGGTTAGGTCCATACCGAGGTTTATACCCCTCCTACTCCAGAAGGCAACTGTCTCACGCCTCCACAAGTACGTCACTGAGAACATCAACCTTCAAACCATGGGCGCGCAGCGCGGTGACGTAAGGCTCAATCCCAATGGCATCGCCGACGAGATGGCCGGTGACAATGAGTTGCCCCTCTTCGTGTTCCCGCAGACGCTTAAGATCCGGCGCCGCAATGTGAATATAGACGACCGTCTCAACGCCGTGCTCGTAGTAGGCTCGGGCAATATCATAACCACCGTTGGTCAAGGCACCGTGAGCTACGACAACCCGACCGGCGGGGGCGTCCCTTTCTCCAAGAAGAAGGCAAACCTCCGTCTCGGCCCGGCGAGCGGCGGGCAGGGCAGCGAGGGCCTCTACGATATTGTGCACAGTCGCATTGGGCACGGTCTCCAGGACGCCATCTACCGTGGCTTGCATCGTGCGACGCCCTAGCTCGTCCAGGGGGCAATGCACGTTCAAAAAAGGCATATCCAGCAGGCGCGCCGCCTGCGGTACCTGTTCGTAATTGCGAACAATACCCGCCAATCTCAGCTGCTCCAGCTTGGGTTCGACGGCAGCGCGAGCATCCTCCTCCGGCACACCAGCTTCCACCAGCAGATCGATGTGGCGTGCAAAAACCCGCCAGGCCCGGTACATCACGCCCACGGGATGGTGAGCGATAACAGCATCGTACCCCAGCTCGTGAGCCATCAACAATTCGCCCACACCGATGTCGAGGCCAAAGAGCACCCGTTCGATATCCACACCGGGCACATAGATAGCACTGTCGGCAGGCACGTCATCAAACCCTACCAGATCCAGGGCAATATTCATCAAATCGTCGGTATTCATAGATCTCCTTCTTACATACAGGGATTGGTGATCAGGGATTTTGAGCCAGTGGCTCCTCCCTTTGCAATTCTAGATGTTCAAGTAATAGCGGCGCGGTCCACAAACCAACGCAGGCGCCCTTCTACAGGATGGACCAGCTGAGCGGGCAATACCTCAGGTCGATAGGGACCCTCCAGCACCTCTCGAAGGATCTCACGCTTGCGCTCACCGGATACGAGAAAAGCGACATTCTCGGCCGCGTTGAGGACAGGGGGTGTGAGCGTCAACCGCCATTCCTCCACCTTTGCAACGTAGTGAGCCACCACCCAGCGTTCCGTTTCCTCCAATGCCCCTGTCCCAGGGAATAGGGAGGCCACATGTCCATCCTCTCCCAGGCCCAGCAAAACGAGATCGAAGCGGGGGACAGACACGTCACCGAAGACGGCCTCCAGCTGGCTCGCGTACTCAGAGGCAGCATCCTCCGGACGGATCTCACCCCGCATCCTGTGCACCTGCTCCGCCGGGATGTCGAGGTGCTCCACCAATGCCTCCCGCGCCATCCGGTAGTTGCTTCGTTCGTGGTCAGGGGGAACGCAACGCTCGTCACCCCAGAAGAGATGCACACGAGACCAATCTACTCGCTGGGCAAAGCGCGGCGTTGCCAGTACCTCGTAGGCAAGACGGGGCGTCGATCCCCCGGTCAAAGCCAACGTGAAAACTTTGTGAGACGCAATGGCCTCTACAGCCAGAGTGACGACATGTTGAGCAACTGCCTGTGCCAGAGATGCTTCGTCTGAGTAGATGCGAACTTCACCGTTCACAATGACTTCTCCCCGGCGGGGTGACAGCCCTGGTACCAGCTGCATCCCTGCTCCGCGATGAGTTGCTTGGCCTTGTCAGGCCCCCAGCTCCCCTGCGCATACATTACAGGCGCGCCACCATCAAGCAAGGGATCGATGAGAGTCCACGCCAGCTCAATCTCGTCGGCACGGGAGAAGAGCGAGGCATCACCCTGCATCGCGTCCAACAGCAAACGCTCGTAGGCTTCTGGGAGTCCCTCGGCGCCAAAATACTCCCCATAGCGAAAATCCATGTCCACTGACGAGGTGCGCATACCCGCTCCCGGTCTCTTCGTCTCAAACTGAAGGTGGATGCTCTCGTCAGGCTGGATGCAGATGGAGAGGCGATTGGGTGAAAGATCCACATTCTCCGGAAAGAGCAGGTGGGGAACCTGCTTGAACTGCATGTTAATCTCGGTAACTTTAGACGCCAGCGCCTTACCCGAGCGCAGATAGAAAGGTACACCCCGCCACCGCCAATTGTCAACGTAAAGGCGCAGGGCGGCGTAGGTAGATGTAGTCGAATCAGGCACAACCCCCTCCTCGTCCAGATAACCCTCATACTGGCCCAAGACGAGATCTCCGGAGGGGATGGTACGCACAGCCCGCAGGATCTTGACCTTCTCGTCCCTTAGAAAGCGCGCGTTGAAGGCTGGGGGCGGTTCCATCGCCGTGAAGGTTAACAGCTGGAGAAGGTGATTCTGGAACATGTCCCGCAAGATCCCGGCTTCTTCGTAATATCCGGCCCGGCGGCCGATAGTCATATCCTCTGCCACCGTGATCTGCACGTGATCGACGTAGTTCCGGCTCCAGAGTGGTTCAAAGATAGCGTTGGCGAAACGGAAGGTCAGGATGTTCTGGACGGTCTCTTTGCCCAGGTAATGGTCAATGCGGTAGATCTGCTCCTCGGCAAAGACCTCGTGAATGTGGTCGTTGAGCTGGCGAGCACTCTCCAGATCGTGACCAAAGGGCTTCTCGACGATGAGACGTACCCAACCCGTTGCACTGCTGTTCAATCCAGAACGGCCCAGATGCTCAATCACAGGCTCATAAACAATGGGTGGTGTGGCAAGGTAGAAAAGACGATTGCCCATCGTTCCTTCGGCACCATCCAGCCGCTTCAGCCGCTCCTGAAGGCGTTCATATGTCTCCGGGTCATCATAACTTCCCTGAAGATAGGTATGGCGGCCAGCGAACTCAGGCCATCGGGAGCAATAACTGGGTTTGAGCCTTGCGTACTCTGAGACCCCCTCGAAGAGGTGATCACGAAATGATTCGTCAGTGAATTCGCTGCGAGCCACACCTATGATCTGCGTCTCGGCAGCAATCCCACCCTCACAGGCCAGAGTGTGCAGCGCCGGCACCAGCTTGCGCTGTGTCAGATCACCTGAAGCGCCAAAGATGACAATGACTGCGGGATCCGCGTTTAGTCTTTCTCCGGACATTCTCTACCCTCCTGTATCTTTGTAAGCCACGCATGAAACCTAAAGTGGACTCCAGAGGCAATTGATACGATATGGATTTACTTTAACAGTGTAACACGGATCGTAGAAACTGCCTTAGGCTCTGTTAAGAAATAACTTCCCGACTGCGCAACCTGGATAGTATTGAAAGCACCCGCCAAACACGTTTGAGGCTCGCCTATTTCGACGACGAAAGCACCTGTTGCGTAAGGCTACTTAAGATGGCTCAGGAAGTCATTCTTTTACGAGCCCTTACTCTATGCATGAGAGAGACTGAGCATCATCAAGAGACATCGTGTACTTCGGTTTTGTTCTCCGCCAGGACAATAGCAACGGGCAAGGTCCACATGGAGAGTTCATCTATCTCAACGACGTGGAAATCAGACGCCTCTAGCAGACGCTGCACATAGATAGGACGACAATCAATGTACTTCGGGATCTGCTCGTGAACCCACTCGTAGATCCGCACGCTCAGACTGGGTTTGCGAGACCGCTGAAGGGCAACAACGACCATGCGACCTCCAGGCCGAAGAGCTCTCCGACATTCACCGAGAATCGCCGGGATCACCGGGGTATCGAAGAGTTCGAGGGTGAAACTCATGAAGAGAGCGTCAAAAGCAGCATCAACCCAGGGAAGCCGTACACCATCCCCACAAACGAGCTGCACGTGCTCCGCGCAACCAGCTTCCTGTAATCGGCGCTGGGCCACCTGGCACATTCCCCACGAGATGTCAACACCGCAGGCAAAGCCCTCACCCCCTACAGAGCGCGCCAACGCGACGAGGGCCTTGCCGGTGCCGAAGCCAATCTCCAACACCCGCTCGCCTGGAGCCGCCTGGAGCTTCTCCAGCCCCAGATGTACGTACTTCTCCTCACTCGCTCCCGCCAGTAGATTGTACCAGCGGCTTAGCCGATCGTAAGCAACCTGGGCTTCTTGTCGGGTACGACGAACGCGAGACATATCCTGTTCGTACTCTATGAGATCCCCTCCCTTGCTGATAATCGACCCAAGATTTGATACCAAACCCGGCGTTGAAGATCAATCTCATCAATCCACATATCGGCTGGGTGTGTTTCATCTGAGTTGTGGAAACATGCTGGCGCGGTCACCCGTGGCCAATGGGCCCCTGGGCCATGGGGAGACCGGCCAGAGCTAGCTGGGGCCGGTCTCCCGACCGTGCCCCCAACACGTTTGAAACACATCCTTATCATACTCACGCGCCTTCGAGGTTGAGACGAAGGCGCGTTGGTTCTTCAGGTGACATTATACTCGATAAGGCTCTGGAGAAAACTCAAGGTTGACTCGCTTTGCCGAGACGGTGAGCGGAGAGCAGGGATTAGGGAGCTCCGGAAGTAAGGAGTAGGAAGTATGGAGTAGGGGGCTATGACCTAGCCGACGCAAGAGGGGCGTAAGAATTAGGTAAGAAAATATTGCACTCCGTTGTATATGATGCTATAATAAAGTAAGTACATATCGAGATACCATGGTCCACAAGCCTTTCCTCCCCCGTGGTCACCTTTGCACGACTGCACCACCTGATTAGACGAGCCTCCGTCTTCTTATCGGCTTCCTCCAAGTTACCGTGAGAGTAGGGACCGCCCAGTGAGAATGCCGGATCAGACAAAATGCCTGGTAGGCTAGCCCCTGATCCCTGGCCCCGGTCCCAGATCCCTATATTTCCGAGGAAGGAAGAGGAAATGAGCGTTCGAAGATTCTCAAGATGGGGATGGGTAGTGGATAACTTGTCATCACTTCTTCTGATTTTGATCGCAGTTGGTTTTGGTGTTCTTTTGCCTTCAGATGTTCTCGGTAGGATCGGTATCCTGAGTACCGACGTTTCCGGCCCTATCACCGGTAACACAACCTGGACGCTGGCTAACAGCCCCTACGTCGTCGTCAACGACGTCACAGTCAACAGTGGCGTTACGCTTACCATCGAACCCGGTGTCGTCGTGAAATTCACCGATGATTATGATGATCTGATCGTCAACGGCACACTGGTCGCCGATGGCACCGGGGCATCTCCCATCATCTTCACCTCCATCAACGATCACAGTGTCGGTGGAGAGACAGGTACGGGCTCTCCCGCCGGTGCCGATTGGAGCGGCATCTACTTCACCTCGTCGAGCAGCGGAAACGTCCTGGACTACGTGACCGTCCGCTACGGCGGGGGACGCTCTGCGACTGCCAACGTTCACGTCGCCACACGGGACATCACCATCAGCAACAGCACCTTCGCCTACGGCGGCAGCTACGATTATGGTATCTTCTTCGACAACGCGTTGCCTGCCACGTTGAACAACAACACCTTCACGGACAACGGCTACGACGCAGCCCACGCGGCCCTCACCAACAACATCGACAGCATCTCCCTGAGCAACAATCAGGCCAGCGGTAACCGCATCAATGGGATGACCGTCTATGGAACTATCTCGGGCACGGTGACCTGGGATTGGGCGGGCGGCGATTCGCTGCCCTTCGTCGTGGGCCGTGACCTCGCCTCCGATCTCACGGTCAATGCGGGCGCCACCCTCAATCTGACACCCGGCACGGCCCTCAAGTTCCATACCGACTACGACGATCTCTGGGTTAACGGCACGCTGGTGGCCGAAGGTAGTGCCAGTGATCCCATCATCTTCACCTCGATCAAGGATGACACCGTGGGCGACGATACCAATGGTGACGGCAGTGCCACGAGTCCGGCTGGCGCGGATTGGAGCGGCCTCTACTTCACGCCCTCCAGTAGGGCCAGTGTACTCGATCACACCCTCGTCCGCTACGGTGGTGGGCGCTCGGCAGCTGCCAACGTTCACCTTCAGACGTCTGACGTTGCCATCCGTAACAGCACCATCTCGAACGTCTATCCCTACGGCCTGCGGGCAGGTGTGTGGGTGGATGGGGTCGCACCCGACCTGATCGGCAACGTCTTCCAGGAGAACGAGGTGGGGGTCTATGCCGCCAACGGCGCCTGCCCCACGCTCTACGGTAATGCTATCATCAGCAATACCGACTACGGCGTTTACAACACCACGCCAGCCCGCGCTATCGACGCCCGCGAGAACTGGTGGGGCGACGCCAGTGGCCCCTACCACGCTGATAACAATCCCGGCGGTACCGGTGACGCCGTGACCGATGGTGTCTCTTTCTATCCCTGGATCGAGGCCCTGGCATGGCGGACGCCTCCGTACGATCTATTACACGGCGCGGAGATCATCGCCTGGGGTGTCTTTGGACAGGATACGACGTCAATGTCGGTCAAAATCACGGCGGTGAGTCTCACACAGACCCTCATCCTTGGTGAGAGTCTGGCTCCCGATGGCGACCTTGAATGGGACACAACCGCCGTTACGGACGGCTGGTACGAGCTGCAGGCTCAGTTGCTGGACGGAAGTGAGGCGGTGGTCGATGAGATCAGCCGTGACGTCCTGATTCTCAACGATTCTGCACTTGCCTGGCACCGGGGCATGATCTCCGGTAACGAGACCTGGGACGCGGCTCGTCTCCACCTGCTGGTCGAGGATGTGACGCTTTCCACGGGGGTCCAGGTCACCGTGGCACCGGGTGCTGTCATCAAGGCCGCAGCGGAGACAGAGCTGCTGGTGGAGGACGGTGCGGTGTTGGACGCGCAGGGGACGTCGGTTTCCCCTATCGTCTTCACCAGTCTCGCCGACGATACGGCTGGCGGTGACACCAATCTGGACGGGAATCTCACCTTGCCGCGTCCGGGGGATTGGTATGGCATTGTCACCGAAGGTAGCGGTCAGTTCACGGCTACGGCGGATACCTACGTGCTTTACTTCCAGCGGATCCACGGCGGGACATTGACCTCAGATGAGGTGTGGGAGGGTGACGTCGTCCACCGGGTGACGAGCGAGGTGGTCGTACCCAGCGGTATGCGCCTGACTATCGCGCCCGATGCCGTGGTCAAGATCGATGATGCGGTGGGGATCACGGTGCAGACCGGAGGTGAGGTGGTGGCCCAGGGCACGCTGGCGCAGCCCATCTACTTTACATCGGCGAGGGATGACACGCTCGGTGGCGACACCAACCTTGACGGAGAGCTGAGTGCTCCGGCAGCGGGTGATTGGCGCGGTATCCTGGCCTCTGGTGGAGAGGCCTTCCTGAGTCATGTGTTCCTTCAGTACGGCGG
>JBNGDR010000051.1:0-10081 GCA_049975685.1 Anaerolineae bacterium | reverse complement strand
GGTAACTAACGAGTGCGGGACCGCCGCTCCTCGACGAGGGCGTTTCGATACGTCTCCATCCTGCGGGTCAACGCCATCCAATCCTCCGCCACCAGGACGAGAGCACGTTCCTTGGGATGGAACAGGTAGTCACTGAGCCAGAGACGGAGCCACCAGAGGGGCAGCGGGTAGCTTTTGAGATCCACTATGATGGCAGTTCGCCCCCATAGGCCCTTGTAAAGACGGAGGCGCATCCCCTTCTCCTCTTGAGGAGGGAAGACGCTATTGAATTCAACAGGGCGGATCCCTTCTACCCGGCGGTAAGAGAAGGCTACCGGATAGAGAGGCCCGCGAAGGGTGAAGTGATCCGGATGACAGATCACAGCAGCCCTCCGTGCCAACATGGTGTAGAAAACCAGCAAGATACCGCTTGCCGGTATGATGAGGATGAGATGAGGGATCAGAGAGGTCTCTCCACGACTTTCCAGCCACCACCAGACCAGACCAAGAGGAATGATCAGCAGTGCAGGCGTACGCCATCGTTTGGCGATGAAGCGATAAAGTAAGAGGGGGAATCGATTACGGGTTTTCGTTTGGGATGCCATCGGCTATCTGCTCCTGATAATATGCGCACAGATCGTTCAGCGGGCAGACCTCACAATGGGGATCGCGTGCCACGCAGGTTTGTCGTCCGTGCCGGATGAGTTCGATGTGAAAGGCATAATATAACTTCTCAGGGACGAGATCCTCCAGGATATCGTGGGCTTTTTCTCGTGATGTGCCCTCAGGGATAAGTCCCAGCCGTCTGCTGACCCGGTGGACGTGAGTATCTACGGGGAAAGCAGGACGGTCGAACGCAAAGAGGAGCACGATGGCCGCGGTCTTGGGCCCTACGCCCTTTATCCCTTCCAGCCAGGAACGTGCTTCCTCCAAGGACATTTCCTTCAGGAAATCGAGGGTGATCTCCCCACGTTCTTCCGTGATGCGCTCCAGCGCCGCCTGGATGCGTGGCGCTTTGGTAGGGGCCAACCCGGCTGGGCGGATAGCTTCGAGCACCTCCTCGGTGGGAGCGTCGCGTACCTCCGCCCAGGTGGCGTAGCGGTCCCTCAGCCGCTGAAAGGCCACGTCGCGGTTGTTATCGTTGGTGTTC
The DNA here is from genome assembly GCA_049975685.1 of Anaerolineae bacterium. Taxonomy (GTDB): domain Bacteria; phylum Chloroflexota; class Anaerolineae; order B4-G1; family SLSP01; genus DAOTVC01. Next base: position 8,952 of record JBNGDR010000051.1, on the reverse strand, counting down.
TGGCTGATGATAGTGCTCACGAGGGAGGCCACGGGATCGGGGTAGGGGCGTGATGGAGGATCGCCGTAGGTTTCGGCCAGAAGGTCGTGAATTTTCCAGATTGTTCTCTCTACGTTGTCAGCTTCGTTGTTCATGAACCTGCTTTCTGTTGATCCCGAGCGCGACTTACCCATTCCCGCTCGGCGTCGAAGGTTAGATGTTCCAGTGCCTCATCCCACGAGACCCAGATGGGGAAAAACTCCTCATCTACCTTGGGGCGTTGTACTTTCTTTGATGAATTTAGTTGTATCAAGAAGTAATACTCGGTACGGCGGATAGCCTGCTTGCCCAGTGGGAAGACCACCAGTTGTTCTCCCAGGTCCGCCAAGATTTCCAGATCGTCGTAGCCAGATTCCTCGGTGACTTCACGCAGGGCGGCAGTCTCGGGCGATTCTCCGGGCTTGATGTGCCCTTTGGGCAAGCGCACCTCGTCGTGAGAGGGTCGAATGAGCAGTAACACCCGCCCACCATCCACGTCCAAGACTACACCACCCGCTGCAGCATAGAGAACGGGGATATGGTTCTTGGTCATCTCTCCTCCTCTGACACCGGGTTCGCCCGGTGGATGAGGGTTTTCTGGTTAACGTTCCACCTGAAAGTATACTGTTCTCTCGCGAAAAGTCACATCCTCCTTATTTTGAGTGAGTGAACGAAACAATCCAGGGGATAGACGCGGTAGACGCTCTCAAGTCGCGGTTGCCGATCTCGTCAACCCGACTCTGTCTACCCTTCCACATGTGGATTACTCCTCCAGGGTGCTGAAATAGGTCCGTACATAGGTGCGCAGAGAGGGGGGGAGGGGGCGGCGTGACAGCTCTGCCTCGGCGGCTTCACTGTAACTCCCATAGACCTCCCGATAGGGGACGCGAGCTGGTGAGGGTACGCCCGTTGTCTCCTCGGGTGCGCCCGCGCCCTCCTCACGCGGCAGTGTGATGATATCGCTCTCTTCATCCAGACGGGGTTCGGCCCCTGGGCCGAAAGGCGCGGTACTGCCACTGTCCTCACCGTGCTCAGGTTCGCCCGCGCCTGCGCCGGTGTCACCCTGTCCCGGTGAGGGAGGTCCATCCGCCATCCCGGGTTCATCACTTGGATAACCTGGAATCGACGATTGCCCTTGAGCAGATCCCAGATCTTCCTGTGCTTCCTGGAGTTGGGCCTGGGTACTCTGCAGAGTCTCATTGGCTGCGTTGGACTCGCCCACCTCCGAAAGGGTCGTTGCTGCTTCCTCCAGGGCCTCACTGACGCTATCCACGTCGCCGGTGTAGATCTCCTCGGCGATCTCTCGGAGCTGCTCGGCAAGGGCGGCGTCGGTGGTGGCGAGATCATCGGCCATCTGGGCGAAGGCGTCGGCCAACGCCAAGGCCTCTTCTTCAGTCAGCGGCTCTCCCTCCGGGCTGGCAAGGGCCTGAAGATAACTTGCAGCAGCGTCAAGATCCCCCTTTTCCAGTGCCTCCGCGAGGGGTTGAACTACCTCATTGGTGGAGAGGGGGGCCGCTTCCGCCAGACGCTCTACCTGCGCCTCCGTCTCCGGTGTCCGGAGAGTCTCGAGCTGCTGTTCCGCTTCAGCCAGGGCAGCCAGCTTTTCCTCCGTCGTCGCCCGGGGATCCTCTAGCGTCTTGAGGGCTTCCTCCAGTACCACCAGTGTTTGTTCTCGCAGCTCCTGGGGGAGGTCGGATTCCTCCGTGATCTCGTTGATGAGATTCTGAAGATCTTCCGTTGCCGTCTCTGTAGCCTGCCGCAGTGCCTCCTGTTGGGCCAATGTTGTCTCCTGGGGGTTGGGTAGCCAGAGTGCCGGTACGAGAAGGAGTGTGAGCCCGATCACAAGCCGTAGCGAGATGGGTGCCGGTCGTGGGGGAAGGGCAGCACGTACGTCGACATCGCGCAGCGTCGACAGCGTCTCTTCACGTTGGAGACGGGTTATCGCGTGGGGTGCGGTGATGCGTCCCTGGGTCAGTTCTGCCAGAGTCGTCAACCGGTCCGCCAGACACAGATGTCGATCGAGCTGGCGTAGTCTCCGAGAGAGAGGGTGGGGCCAGAACCACCCTGTCAATGCACCGAGGACGAGTCCCATCAGAGATAGCAGAAGTGCAAAGAGCCGCAGGCTGTGCAGATACCACAAGGGCGTCAGGCGCGCGATGATCACGAGCACCAGAGTCCCGGTCAGAGCCGCGACGAGACCCCAGCCGGCGCCGATAGCGGCTTCCTGGCGGCGTTGGGCATGAATAAAGGGTCGCAGTGGTGTTCGCAAGGAGGCGGGGAGCATATCAGCGCTCCGGTCGTCCCAGACGCCGTGCAGTCAGCCAGAGCAGAAGGGCGGTCCCTGCAAGAGCCAGGAGAGTAAAAGGGATCCAGGGGGAGGGTAGGATGATGGTTCCGCTCGATGCCATGCTTCCCGTTCTCAGCGATGTGGGACTCACGTAGAATTCGACCAGTAACCAGGAGCCCTGATCGATTGAGAGCGCCACCGTGGTAATAGCAGCGCTAATGGGGTGGAGACCTGTGATTAATACCCAACCATGCTGGAGGAGCGCCACCGCCCAAAAGGGGAGAGGTGGGAGTCCCTCTGTGTAGATGAGGTATGAGGGCAATGCACCCAGCACGAAAGCGAGGATCGCAGCGATGGGTAAAGTGGCGACGATGAGACCGTAGTAGAGTAGCACCGCTGCCACGGTCTTGCGTACCAGTGAGGAAATGAAGAGCGCCTGTGCGGTACTGAAGAGTAGCGTGGTCAGCAGGAATCCAGCGGTGAGGATCATCTCGGTGGCAGAGATGCTGCCCAGCCAGGCACCTACTATGAGCAGGGGTAGCGGTGACAAGAGGTAGAGTGTGCCCGACGCGAGCACGGCCAGGAATTTGCCCAGGACGATGGTGCGGGGGCGCAACGTTGTCACCCGGAGCAGGTCAAGTGTGCGGTGCTCTCGCTCGCTGGACACGCTTCCCAGGGCGCCGACGGGTGCCAGGATGATGCTCACCACCAGCAGCAGGAGGCTGGAGGAACGATAGAGTATCTGTCCCTGTTCGTAGATCCCCGACATCGAGAGGTTGGACTCTGATTGTAGAAACGGGGCAACGAAGAACATGCTGTTGAAGAGTAAGGTCAGTATGCTGAATCCCAGCAGATAGAGGCTCAGGAGCCAGAAGAAACGGTTCCTGAGTACACTGGATCGCAGATGGCGGTGCAGAACTGGATTCATCATTTCTTGGATTATATCCGTAGCATCTTGGATGCGCAAGTCTTTGTTGACCGGGGGAACATTGCGCTTTCGGAACACGTCTGTAGGATAAGAAGGCGACGTGTGAATGGGCGAACGTTAGTGAGAATCTCATTCAAGGCCGTCAAGCGTGCTAATTTTCACAACTTTCAACTTGTGACTCGCAACTCTCAACTGATTTTTTAAGGAGGATAGATGATGAGACGCTGGTATATATTCGTGCTGATCGGTTTACTTGTGTTCACGGCTTGCAAGGGCCCTCTGGTCAGTACATCGCCCATGGAAAGTCCGTTGGTACCGGAGGCCGTGGATGAAGTATCGCCGATAGCGGCCCCAACGGAGACCCCAACAGAGATCCCTGCGACGTTACCTACACCTCAGCCTCAGGTATTGAAAGCGGCTGAGGATCTGCTGGCAGATCTCAAGCCCCTGGTAGCGGATGATCTGGGGTTAAAGGCCGAGGAACTGACTCTCGTTGCCGCCGAGCGAGTGGAATGGCGTGATGCCAGTCTGGGCTGTCCCCAACCGGGAAAGCTATATGCTCAGGTCATCACACCCGGATGGCGTTTCATCTTCGAGGAAGAGGGTCCGGGGCGTCGCCACGAAGTTCACACCTCCGAGGACGCCAGGGATTACGTGATCTGCGGTGCAGGAAAGGAAAACCCCACCGAACCTTCTCCAATGCCCGTTGATGAGCTTCCCGAGAAGATTGAGCGGGCGGCGAAGGCCCTGGTTGAGGATCAGATGGGCGTGCCTGTGGGCCGGCAGGAAGTTGTTTCTGTCGAGACGGTCCAATGGCCCGATTCCTGTTTGGGCTGTGCGTCGCCTGAGACGATCTGCCTGAAGGTGATCACACCGGGTTATCGCATTGTCTTGCGGGCGGGTGACGCTCACTTTGAGGTACACGCCGACCGGGCAGGACGTTCGTTGGTGCTCTGTGAGGGTGTGGGTGGTCCCGTGGCTCCTCAACCCCACACCACTGTGCCCGAGGAGATCTGGCTGCTGCACAAGGCCGTTCTTACCTGGTTGATGGATAGCTATCCTGGCTTTGGTTTGGAGCAGTTACCTGCGCAGTGGAGTGCCTGGATCGCGGGAAGTGACGCCGATTCGCACACCGATTACCGCTTCCGCAACGGACCCTGGGAGGTTCATATGGCTTGTCCTCTCGGGGATACCGCTGGTGCCGTATGCGTCGTAGCCCTCCATCATGAAGGTCTTCTATGGCAGGGTAGCGTTAGCTTCGAGGGCAAGGTGACCGAAGCGGGACCGCGTCCTGAGTTTGCTTACGAGGTCGGTGAGTGTGACAAAAGCATTCCCCCGGACGATCTCCAGTCCTGGGCTGGTGTTGAGGTGAAACCCACTCCGGAGGGCTTCCGTTTCACGCAACGTATCCCCTACGTCTGCTGCGCGGAGATCGTGGCCTCTCTGGGTGGTGAACCGGAGGAGAGGGTGCTGCGCATTGTAGAGACCAACATCGGTGAGGTTTGTCGATGTATGTGTGGTTATGAGCTGGTGGGCGAGGTAAGCGGGCTGAAATCGGGATCCTATACCGTAGAGTTCTGGGGTGTACAGAAGGAGGACGTGCATCCGCTCAGTCTGATGGAGCAGGTCGAGGTCAAAATCCCCTAGGTGTGCGAAGGTTTGATTTGCAGGGTGCCCCCTTTCGGGTATACTCATTCCCGTCGGTCAAGAACCGGTGGTGAACACTATCGTCGAGGTAGAGACTCGTCGAAGCAGACATTGAAGCGGAGGAAGAACTATGCGCAGTCCGATATGGGATAACCTGCAGAACGAATTCAAGAAGTTGCGCGGACGCTCTCTCATCCTGGTAGTCGGTGCCTGGGTGCTGGTGCTTGTACTAGGCGTGACCTGTGCCTTCGGTGGGATCACACTTCCAGGGGAGGAAGAGGAAAGGGCCGAAGCTACAGCTACCCTTGAGACGGTGGGCGAGACCCTTCCCACGGCAACGTTGCCGGTGGAACAGATCACAATTCCCACACCGACGCCTGTGCCTGCCGATGCGGACCCCACGGAGGTTGTCTCCGACCTCCCACCTCTCCCCTGGGGAGAGTTCGGTTACGGAATCGCCGTTCAGGGCGTTATTCCCGTGGCGGGTGACTATTCCTACACAATGCGTCAGGTCAAGGATCACCTGGGATTCAACTGGGTCAAGCAGCAGCTCCGGTGGGACGATGTCCATCCCGATGAGGGAGGGGACCCCCGCTGGGAGATCTACGATCCTGTGGTCGAATCTGCCAACGAGATGGGGCTCAAACTCATGCTCAGCGTCGTTGACGCGCCGCTCTGGACCCGCTCCTACATCGACGAGGACCCGCTTGGGGCGCCACCCGACGATCTCTCGCTCTACGCCGACTTCCTCGGTGAGGTAGTGGATCGGTATCAGGGTAAGGTACACGCTATCGAGATCTGGAATGAGCAGAACCTCAACCGTGAGTGGGACAACGCAGAAGGGCTGGATGCGGCTCGTTACGTCGAGATGCTGCGTCTAGGCTATCAGGCTATCAAGAGCCGGGATCCCAATATCATCGTTATCAGCGGAGCCCTGTCACCGACGGGCGTGACCGCCACCGACGAAGATAATCCCGACCGCTACATTTTCATGGATGATTACATGTACTTGGAACAGATGATCGAAGCAGGATTTCTGGATTACGTGGACTGCGTCGGTGCCCACCATAATGGTATCAATCTCCCCCCTGATGTCTCCTGGGACGAGGGCTATAATGATCCGACGGCTACCTTCCGAGGGCCTTTCGATAATCCTAATCATTCATGGTCCTTCAAGAGCACCATCTGGGACTATTACACCAAGGTGCAGCAGGCTGGTTATAACAAGCCCATCTGTCTTACAGAGTTCGGGTGGGCCTCCGCCGAAGGTTGGGATACAGTAGCACCCGGTTTTGGGTTTGCCTGGGATAACACCCTTGCCGAACAGGCGCAGTGGGATGTGGAGGCCTTCCAACTGATGCGCCAGTGGGGCTTTGTCCACCTGGCTTTTCTATGGAATCTCGATTATGCTCAGAAGGGCGGTGTAGGCCAGTCCGATCCCAATGCGCCTTACAGTATTATTGATTTCAGCGGCGCTCCTCGTCCGGCCTATGATGCGTTGGGACAGATGTCGAAGATCCCCTGAGGTATGCGCAGACGATTCTTAATCCCTCTTGTCCTCCTGGTGGGGGCGTTTCTCTGGTTGGGATTGGCGGGTGGCGAATCGCCTTCTGAAGAGCCGCTCTCACGCCCGGCTCCTTATCGCTTTGCCTCTCCCGAGGTAGGGATCAACGTACATCTATGGTGGGATCGTTGGGCGGCTCAGCGTGATTGGCGCTTAGTCTCGGAGGGCGGTTTCATCTGGGCGAAGCAGAGAGTGGCCTGGCGGGATGTGCGTCCTTACCAGGATCTTCCCTACGATTGGACCACCACGGACGCTATCGTGGAGGAGGCCGAGGTGTGGGATGTCGCTCTTGTCTTTCGTCTCGATAACCCGCCCGCCTGGGCCGAAACTGACGATCTCCCTCCCTATGACCCCGAAGCCTTCGGCCTCTTCTGTGGTGACGTGGCGGCGCGTTACACGGGCAGAGTGCGGGGTTACCAGGTCTGGAATGAACCCAACCTGGCGCGGGAGTGGGGGGGGCGTGTCCCCGATCCTGAAGGTTATGTGACGCTGTTAAAGGCTTGCGCCACCGCGATCAGGCACGCCGATCCTGCTGCTCTCGTCATCACTGCCGGGCTCGCGCCGACGGGCTCTGGTCCTCCCGTGGCTTTGCCCGATCTGGATTTTCTCGCCGGGATGTATGAGTCTGAAGCTGCACCCCACTTCGATCTCCTGGGGCTACACGCGCCGGGTTACGCGGCCCCACCGGAGGTCTCTCCAGAAGAGGTGGCGTCAACACCTGCCTATGGGGGGCAGCGCTTTTTCTGTTTTCGTCACATTGAAGAAGCGCGGGAGGTCATGGAGGCCTACGGTGACGGAGATAAACAGGTGGCGGTGTTAGAATTCGGATGGACGACCGATCCCATCCATGCCGACTATGCCTGGTTTGCCGTGTCGCCTGAGGAGCAGGCGGATTACCTTGTCCGTGCCGTGAACTACGCGCAGGAACATTGGTCGCCCTGGGTAGGCCCCATGTTTGTCTGGAACCTCCCCGATCCCTTCTGGACTCCAGAGAATGAAGAGTTCTGGTGGTCGATTGCCGACCCCTTCCATTGGGAAGGGGGAGAGGTACGGAAGGCATACGATGCCCTGGTTGGGATGGGGAGATGATCCATCTTGTTCTCTTCTCCGTTTATCACTAACACAAGGAGTTCCTATGTTTACGACCTTTGAAGAGGCCATTGATTTTATCGAGAAGGAAGCCATCGCCATGGTGGATTTCAAGTTCAGCGATCTGTGGGGGCGATGGCATCACGTCACACTGCCGGTAAGTCAGTTCACACCCCGGTTGATGGAGAATGGCGTGGGCTTTGACGGCTCCAGTGTGGGCTTCAAGACCGTCAGCTCCGGCGATATGGTCATGGTGCCCGAGTTGTCCACTGGATTCCTTGATCCTTTCTGGGAGATGCCGACGTTGAGTTTCATCTGTTCCACGCTGGAGGCCGACACGCGCAATATCTTTCCTTACGATCCCCGGAATATCGCGCTACGGGCCGAAGCCTATCTAAAGGAGGCGGGCGTTGCGGATGTCAGTCTCTGGGGGCCGGAATTTGAGTTCTATGTCTTCGATGGTGTCTCCTACGAGAATGGTATGAACGTCGCTTCCTATCGGGTGGACTCGGTGGAGGCCGACTGGAAGAGCGAAGAGATGGGTAGTGGTTACACTATACCGCGTCATGGGGGGTACCACGCTATTCCACCGCAGGATCATCTTTTCAACCTGCGGGCATGGATCTGTATGCATCTGGAATCGATGGGCGTCGAGATCAAGTACCATCATCACGAGGTTGGCGGACCGGGCCAATGCGAGATCGAGACCCCCCTGCTGCCTCTGGTTAAGGCTGCCGATGCGACATTGCTTATCAAGTACATCACGCGGATGTCGGCCTTCGAGTTGGGAATGACGGCTACCTTCATGCCCAAACCCCTCTTCGGTGAGGCTGGCTCTGGCATGCATTTCCACCAGTTCATCTGGAAAGACGATGTGAATCTTTGCTATGATGCCGAGGGCTACGGTTGTATCAGCGACGTAGGACGTTACTACATTGGGGGCTTGCTCCATCATGGCGGCGCGGTCATGGCCTTCACCAATCCCAGTACTAACTCCTATCGCCGTCTCATCCCGGGCTACGAGGCGCCCATCAGTGCCATTTACTCCCTGGCGAATCGTAGTGCAGCTATCCGCATTCCCAAGTATGCCAACCGCCCCGACACCGCGCGGCTGGAGTTCCGCCCACCCGACGCCACCTCTAACCCTTACCTGGCGATGGCTGCTCAACTCCTCGCGGGAGTCGATGGTATCCTCAAAAAGATGGATCCCACCGAGATGGGTTTTGGCCCTGTGGATGAGGACATCTTTTCCTGGCCTGCCAAGAGGCGAGCCGAGATCAAGGCGCTTCCTACCTCGCTTCAGCATGCGATGGATGCATTGGAGGCCGATCACGATTTCCTGTTGGCGGGCGGTGTATTCAGCGAAGATCTCATCGAGCGTTGGATCAAGCGCAAGCGCTGGGAGGATCGTCAGGTACG
>JBNGDR010000050.1:0-10086 GCA_049975685.1 Anaerolineae bacterium | reverse complement strand
TTCAGCGTCAAGAGAACCCCTTCACCCCACTTGCGGCGGCGAAAGGCGTATCCTGCCTGCCAGATCCTGCGATCGGCCGTATCGAGGTAGGTGTCGAGAACCCGTCTTCTGTCTTCGCCCGAGATAGTATATTCTCCCAGGCGGGGTAATGCTTGTAGCTCTCGAAGGGTTTCTGCGTCCGGTACGACAAATTTTGCTTCAACTTCCATAGAGGGACCTTTTCCAGGATGTGGAGTTTGGATTGATACTTCTATTATACAGGCATTTACAGCGGTCACAAGTTATCGAGCAGCGAGAGGCTTGACATCCCCCCGAGCTTTCTATACTTATGGTCATAGATACTCTTCCCGGTAGATACCTTTGAAAGGAGCATACGCGGCATGAAAATTCTGGGCATCGATATTGGGGGGTCCGGGATCAAGGGCGCCATTGTAGGGACGGATGAGGGCACCATGTTGACGGCTCGCTATCGCATTCCTACGCCACAACCCTCTAAACCGAAGGCAGTGGGTAAGGTAGTAGCGAAGATCGCCCGCCATTTCGATTGGGAGGGCCCCATTGGGTGTGGGTTCCCCGCCGTAGTGCGCAGGGGCGTGACATTGACGGCGGCGAACGTGCACAAGAAGTGGATCGACAAGGATGCGGCGGCTCTTTTCTCCAAGAAGACCGGCTGTGAGGTCTACGTGGTCAATGATGCCGATGCCGCTGGCCTGGCGGAGGTGCACTTCGGCGCCGGACGGGGACGCGAGGGTGTTATCATCCTCGTCACCATTGGAACGGGGTTGGGGACTGCGCTCTTCACCGATGGTGAGCTGGTGCCAAATACTGAACTGGGCCACATCGAGATTAGGGGTGAAGATGCCGAACTTTGGGCCTCCGACGCGGCGCGGAAGCGTGAGGATCTCTCATGGAAAGCCTGGGCAAAGCACTTCGACAAGTATCTTCGGACCCTGGAGTTTCTTCTGTGGCCCGATCTCATTATCCTGGGCGGTGGGGCTAGCAAGAAGAAGCGGCGTAAGAAATACTTGCCCTATCTCAGTGTGAAAACGGAGATTGTCCCCGCCCAGATGGGAAACGATGCGGGTATCATCGGCGCGGCGCTGGCGGCCCGGCGGGCCATCGCAAAGAAGGCGTGAGTAAGTCTCAGTTGCCGGGCAACTGGGCAGAGGGGATTCACCTTTCTGGAGACGTCGCACGTGACGTCCCTGTCTTTCTGCGCCGGCACGGGTTTCTCCACACCGCAGAGCACTGTCGTCGAGTGGCAACGGAAGCGGCACGTCTTGCAGCGCGCTTCGATGAAGATCTGAAGAAGGCCGTCAAGGCTGGATGGCTCCACGACGTGAGTGTCGTTATTCCGGAGGAGGATCGAGTGGCCATTGCTGGCTCTGCGGGTTTAGAGGTTTTCCCCGAGGAAAAGGCTTACCCCTTGCTGCTCCATCAGCGTCTTTCCGCCTTTCTGGCTGTGCAGATCTTTGGCGTTGATGATCCGATCATCCTGGATGCTATCCGTTGCCACACGACGTTACGCGTTGGGGCGACGCGGTTGGACAAAATTGTCTTCTGTGCCGATAAGCTGGCGTGGGATCAACCGGGGACACCTCCCTGGGAGATACCCATGCGCGATGGATTGAAGATCTCGCTCGATGATGGGGCGCGCGTTTACCTTCGTCATCTCTGGGAAGGTCGTGCTGCCCTTGGCGCCGTGCATCCCTGGCTTGTGGAGGCATGTCGGGATATTCTTGACGTCAATGGTGAGGACTCATGATCAATAGCGATGTGCCGGTGGTGGTACTTATCTCCGCGCGCGCCGAGTGGCGTGTCGTGCGCGAATACTTCCCGAAGGTGGGTGTTCATCCCTCGCCCTATGGGGAATGGTTCTGGGTATATCTGGAGGTCAGCGGTGCTCCGCTGCCCGTCATCTTCTTCCACGGCGGATGGGGTAAGATTGCGGCGTCGGGATCGACCCAGTACGCTATCGATCGCTGGTCCCCCCGGCTCCTGGTCAACCTGGGAACCTGCGGTGGCTTTGAGGGCGAGATCGAGCGAGGGGCTATCGTCCTGGTAGAGCGTACTCTCGTCTACGATATCATTGAACAGATGGGGAATCCTATGGCTGCCCTGGCGCACTACACCACGGATCTGGATCTCTCCTGGTTGGAGGATCCGCCGCCGCAGCCGGTGGTACGTGGGCTACTTCTCTCGGCGGATCGTGACCTCGTTGCGGAGGAGGTTGCAGGGTTGAAGGCCGAGTTCGGTGCTCAAGTGGCCGACTGGGAATCAGGCGCCATCGCCTACGTAGCGGCGCGGAACGGCGTGCCCTGCCTCATTCTAAGGGGTGTGACAGATCTGGTGGGTGCAGGTGGTGGCGAAGCTTACGACGGGACGGTGGCCCTCTTCGCCAGGCGGGCTCGGGAGATCATGAGCACGTTGCTCGATGCTTTACCTCGTTGGCTGGAGCAAGTGCAGCCGGATCTTCGGCACAGTGAGCCTTGATCAGGTTCTTTGCTATCCCAGACGCTCCAGGTACCAGGATGGGGGACGCCGTCCGTGTTCCCAGTGGGCAAAACGACTTTTGTCGAGGACGTAGAAATTGCGATAGCTGGCCACGGGGTCTTCATTGACCTTGTAGCGGTCGTCCATGGCAATGGCGAAGGGTGTGCGCTCCTTCACAGGAAAGGCCAGGAGCTGGATATGGTTGGCGCACCACGCGACGACCTCCCCGGATTTGTGTTTCTTGCCATACCGGAAGGTGTACTCCTCAGATAGGGCCTGAGCGTGGGCGAGGAGCCAGCGGTAGTTAGCCTCAGAGGTACGTGTCCAGACGGCGCAGGGATGGTTGTAGTGGGTCCGCCGGTAGGGCGCCATCCCAGGCTCGAAGGCAGTTGAGAGCATCTGTGCCGATTCCAGTGGCATCTTGACAACGTGCTCGTCGCAGAGCATCTGTGCTGCCACAACAGGATCGGTGCTGACGACGAAGATGTTCATGTTGGATCTCTGTCTTGAGTATTTTCTCCTTTCCCTTCCTCGACAATGACGGTGGGCGGCCGCTCAGTCTCCTCTTGGCCCCTCTCCAACGTTTCTTCAATTTTCTCGGTAGAGATCTCGTCGGGGCTTTTCTCTTCCAGAACCACGGTGGGGCCGCGCTTGGCTTCGCTCCTGGCGCCCGTCTCCTCGTCGAGGAGCTCCTCTATGGGATCGGGTGGAGTTTCGTCCCGGGCCTTGGCTTTGGAGATCTCGCCTAGGGCACCCTGTTCGATCCAGCCTTGGCGGACGGCGTGGCGTGCCATGGTCAGCGTATTGTCAGCGAGGACGAGGGTGCTGCCTGCACTCACTACCTCCTCCGCCAGAGCTTCGATGGCCCGAGAACGTTCCAGATCCCGGCTGACATTGCGGACGTAGATAGCCAGGATGCGCTCGGGGTATTCCCTCGCGATCTCCTGGTAGATCTCCGGGTCCTGTTGGGTGCTATCACCGACAAGGATGAAGGGGAGGTCGGTGAAGGTATCCAGTAGCTGGCGGAGGGCGTTCTTCTTATGACCGCGATGCTCCAGGGGCAGAATCTCCTCCTCGGTGATACCGTAATTCCGCAGGAGAATAGGTCCCATGGGGAGCGCGTTGATGTCGATGAAATCGGCGAGGAGATCGTAGAGGTTCCAGGGGCTGCTGGATAAGTAGCAGACGGGATTTTGATCGTTCCCCGAAACACCGGCGTGTAAGGCGCGGTAAAGTGCAGCGACGCCGGGGAAGGGGAGGCGCGTGCGCGCATTGGTCAAAAAGAGGGTGCGTGCGGCCTTGAGCAGGTTGCCCACGTCCATCTTGATGACTGTGTCGTCGATGTCACTGACGACCACGTACCGGGCGCCTGCGGGCGGTACAAAGACTTTGCCCGTAGCTCGCACCGGACCTTCCTGCTCCTCCGATGTGGGTTCCAGTAACTCCATCTCCACTTCGTGCCAGACGTGATCAACAGGGAGGGGGTGGGTGGGTTCCAGCCACACCTCGAACATACCCTCCTCATCGGCTTCCACCTCCTGCTCTGCCTCCTGGAAGCGGGCCACGATCCGTGCGAAAGGGATCTCGTCGCTCTCCAGGCGTCGGTAGGTGTTGAGGAGATTGTCCCAGAGGCTGTCGTTCTCCGTCGCCGGGGTGATCCCTTGCTCTTCCAGTACGCGCCCCTGGAGGTAGAAGAGATCCTGGGTGCCGTACCCGTTGTAAGGGACGATCTTGATGGAGTCGGGCCAACCCATGCGCTGGGCCAGCCCGTACTTGAGTTTGTCGTAACGAGTCTCTACGTCATTGACTATGTGCCGCAAGATCTCGCGCCAGTTGGCCATTTTGTCTCCAGTCAGCTGATGTTATTCCAGAAGGTTTCTAGTGTTGTGGTTGTCTCTCCCAGTTTCTCGAAATGGGGGAGGCCCAGCGTGGGTTCGATGCGTTGGGCTTGCCAGGCATCGTTCTTCTCCAACAGCGTGGGTAGTGTCTCAAAGTCTACGTAGGGATCGCGATCGTAGAGCACCAGGGTGGGCGTCTGGACCTTCTTGTAGATGCGAGAGCGTACCCCGTTGGTGAAGAGCTTGCCGCTGAGGAAGTAGAGGGGGGCATGGTGGGCGCCCGGCTGATGCGCTGTGCGGTAAGAGTAGTCGATCATGGACTGGGGCACGGAGCCGACGAAACTCTGGCTCAGGAAGAAATCGATGCTGGGGCGGATCGTGATGAGATCGAATAGGGGGCGTCCCCAGAGTGGAAAGGAAAGGGCGGAGTAGAGAAAGTTACCGCTGCTTGCTTTGGCTCTCTGAGAGGCGCGACCTGTTTGTGGCGGGTTGAACCCGCTCGGGGAGATGAAGGTGAGGGAGTGGAAGCGTTCCGGTTCAGATAGGGCCGCTCGAGCGGCAAACTCGCAACTCAGGGAGAGAGCAATGACGTCGGCAGGCTCGTCAAGGACAAGATCCATCATCTCCAGGATGGCGCGCTCGAATACGAGAGGATTGTAGACTCGATCGGCGCGCTCGGAGAAGCCGTAGCCGGGCAGATCAAGGGCGTAGACGGTTCGCTCCTCGCGGTAGTATTCGAAGAGGGGCCACATCTCGTAGGCGCTGGCGGCTGCGTTGATGCTGTGGATGAGAAGCAGAGGGCGACCTACGCCCTTTCGATAGACATAGTAGCTGAGGCGTCCAGCGGTGCTTGTGTCGACGACCTCTCGCTCGGCAGGAATAGCCTTCTCCAGGGGGACATTGTGGTCGATGGCCGTGTTGCTGTAGAGAATCCATCCCCCTGCCAACCCCACGGTCAACCCGGTTGCGATGCCCGCGCCAACGGCCAGGGGAGATTTACGCTTCGTGCTCTTCTGGATGGTGCCTTCAGTCTCGGTCATGGTCACATTATCCTTTCACTCTGTGGATGATCAGCTGGGACCTTTCATAGCAGAAAGGGTATGGTTGGCCCTCGTCCCAAGTTTACCACAGGTGGTGCAAAAGCCAAATAAAGCAGGGATTTATCGGATTTATTGTTCGCAGAAAGGCTTTTAACCTACGACGCGGCGGATAATGTCGTCAAGATTGTCCTCATTGTAGATGATACGCCGTTCATCGAGGGTGATATCGTTGTCCCATTTGACCAGGCGGATAGCACCCCCGGTTATCTCCAGTGCTGTGAGCCCATCGGTGTAAAGGGTACAACCGCTGTTGAAGTAGCAGGGGAGCGGGACTCCCTCGGGTTCAGGTGGGGCGATGTCTCGCCCCTTCTCCTTTTCCTCAGCCAATTTTTCCTCCAACCGTTCGATGGTGTGCATGTTGGCGCGGACAGTGGGGGTATTGGTGGGATCGCGGAGATTCTCAATTTTGAGGGTGGTGATTGCATCGCGCAGGATCTCGGCATAGGAGCGGGAGGCGAAGATGGCACGGTGGGAGTGTCCGCAGATGATGAGGAGCCGGGCTTGCTTGGCCCACTCGTAGAAGATGCGTTCGTAGTTCCGGGGTATCTGGGATTTGGTAGCGGAAGTATGGGAGTAGATGTGCAGCCAGCGGGCGGCAGGTTCCACCCACTTGAAGAGACGCACAAAGAAGCGGCTGAACCACATGTTCTTGTCAGCGGTGTGACTTCCCTGATGACCATGTACGAGGAGGATCACGACGCGGCCTGAGGCGTCGCGGAACTTGAGGGCTTCCGGGGCGTGGGCGTAGCTGGACGCTCCGTTCCGGATGGGATCGACAAGGCCACCCCATTCTCGGTCGTGGTTGCCGAAAACTCGATGAACACGGTCGTCACCGAAGGCGCGGATGGCTTCGTAGATGGTCGCGTCGTATTCATCAACGATCTGATCGAGGTCAAACTGCCAGAATTCCTCGATATCTCCCAGGAGGATGAGATCGTATCCGTGGTGGTGGTAGTGGTTCAGGGCGTGGAGCAGTGTCTCCTCGTTAGGTTGGAAATCGTCGGCTGCGCCTCCATCACCCAGATGAATGTCGCTCAGGATAACGTAGCGGCGGGTATCTGTCAGGTCAAGCAGGGGGAGATCCTCTCGCTGTCGAAGATCCTGCAACCTCTCGTGGGTGCGAGTGTAGGATTGATCGATGGTCACGTGGCATCTCCTTTCCTCTGCGGGGTAGATTGAGGTGAGTATAGCGGAGGAGCGTGAGGAGGTCAAGCAAACCTTTTGCAACAGGGCCAGGCTCGGTGAGCTAGGGCTGTGGCCGATTACCTTAGTCAATGTGAGAACCGGCTTCAGCTTATGGAAGCCGGTCACAACCTGCGGAGAACTGATGATTTAAATATTATTAATCTAATACTTGACAAAATTTAACCTGTATATTAAAATAAGCAATGTTGAGTAAGTCAGATTCAATATCGAAGGAGTATCCATGTGGCAGACCACACCAACAAGCATGAATCGTTGACTACTTGACCATAAGACTGCGTGACTATCTGACTATTCTTAAAGGAGCTGTGCATGCAAGAACAGCAACGGAGATGGAATAACTGGAAGGCTCCCTTTTTCACTCTGTGGTCGGTGCAGGCGCTTTCACTGGTGGGGAGTCGTGTCGCACAGTTCGCCCTCATCTGGTGGCTCACGGAGAGAACGGGCTCGGCAAAGGTGCTCGCGTACGCTACCGCCTGCGGGCTGGTGCCGGAGATCGTTCTCGGTCCCTTTGCCGGTGCCTATGTCGATCGTTGGAACCGGCGCACCGTCATGATCGTGGCCGACGGTCTCATCGCGCTGGCATCGCTTTGGTTAGCCTTGATGTTCTGGACAGGGGCTGCCGAGATCTATCACGTCTATATTATTATGGTGCTGCGCGCTATTGGGGGAAGCTTCCATTGGCCTGCCATGCAATCCTCGACCTCCCTGATGGTGCCCAAATCTCAGTTGACCCGTGTGGCGGGTATGAATCAGGCTATGTACGGTGGCCTGGGTATCTTGGGGCCAGCGCTAGGCGGCCTTTTGCTGGAACTGCTACCCCTACATGGGGTTATGTTAGTGGATGTGGGCACGGCCCTCGTAGCGATTATGCCCCTCTTCTTCATCTTCATTCCTCAGCCCGAGCGGAAATCTGAAGAGGTGGTTACTAACGTTTTTGCGGATCTTCGACTGGGGTTAAGTTACATCGCTGCCTGGCCTGGTATGGTCGTGCTCGTTATCGCGGCGTTGATCTTCAAGATCGCGTTGACACCGGCCTTTAGTCTGATTCCACTGCTAGTGAGCGAGCATTTTGGTGGGGATGCCCCACAGCTAAGTTTGCTAGAGAGCACCGCCGGGGTGGGGATCCTGCTGGGGGGCGTCATTTTGAGCGCCTGGGGTGGTTTCCATCGTAAGATCCACACCACGCTCCTGGGGATGTGCGTTGTGGGTCTGGGGCTGCTCGGTATGGGCGTGGTGCCAGCGTCGGCTTTTCTTGCGGCAGTCGGCGCCATCTTTGTGGTAGGCCTGTCTATTCCTTTCATCGATGGCCCCATCATGGCGATCCTTCAGAGCACCGTCTCACCCGAGATGCAGGGACGGGTATTCTCGATGCTGGGAAGTTTGCTCTCATTGAGCTCGCCCTTCAGCCTGGCGGTGGCGGGTCCGATAAGCGATTGGCTGGGACTCCAGATCTGGTTTGTGGTGGCAGGCATCCTTTGTGGTGTGATAGGCGTCGCGGGCTTCTTTATCCCCGCTCTCGTGCACATCGAGGAGAACGCAAACGGCGAGAAACAATCCACTGAGACACAACCTCAGGAGACCTTCGAGGAGGTCTTGAGTCCCGCCGAAGCTTGAAGGAGACAGAAGAAGGCGCGGAGAAATCTCTCTCCGCGCCTCGTTTTATTTGGTGAGATTATAACAGTGAACCACCGGAGGCACAACGTGCCGCAGATGGGTTATCCTCTATGTGACCCGAGTCATATTTCTACTTGTGGCCTGGGTAACGTCCGCAGGTTACCTCCGCTACTTACGTGAGGGACTCGATTTCGGTATGCTATGGATAGTTTTACAGAGTACAGATCGAGTCTAAATTCAGAGAGGAGAATTGGTGATGAAGAACAAGATGCGCTGGTTGACCCTGTTGGTGGCTGTGTTCGCGGTGCTGTCCTTGACGGGATGTGAGGGTGTGGTCGTCAACGTGGACGTGGACCCAACCTCGGCGGCGAGTACGAGTACCGACGGCGAGACCACAACCGAGAGCGCGACCGAGGAACCGGCATCGGTAACCGAAGAGGTGACCACTGAGCCCACCGAGCCCGCCGAACCCACCGAAGCTGCTCCCGAGGTGGATGAGGAGGTACCGGATGCCGCCGAGACGGAGACCACAACGGAGACCGGTCCCACGGAGACTGAATCACCCGAGGAGACGGTAGATGTCACCGGGGAAGAATCCACCACGACCGAGCCCACGCCGGAGCCCGCAGTCGATGACGTCTGCGCCGCTGAAGCGCAGAGCTACACCGTGGTTTGGACCGAGGAGCAGATGAGCACTATCCTCGATGGGGCTTTCATGGGCGTTGAGCGTGCCTTCCTGGGCATTCGCTCGGTGAGCCTTCAGGATGGGAAGATCACCGTGTACTCGCAGTATGAGGCACCACGCGGAACTGTAGATGCCACCTTTATTTTCGGGGTCACCACGCAGAATTACGATCTCATCGTAACGCTGGAGCACGCGCAGATCGGCCAGATCGGCGTGACGGACGCGCGGAAGAACGCCATCAATTCAGCAGTGCAGTGGGCTCTGGAATCCCAGATTGCCCAGGGACGTGACTACACCTGTTTCGACAGCGCCGTCGCGGCAAACGGTACGCTGACCATCGTTTACCACTGACCTGCAGGATGCGTTGCGATAAGGGCCGGTGGCTGCGCAGCACCGGCCCTTTTTCTCTCTCTGGTAGAGGAGAGCGGGCTATGGCCACAGGATATTTGACAGTCGACGCTACTCAGACTATAGTCTGGTTCATGCGCGACGTGGTGCGCCTCCTACGTTTGATTACACTTATCCGTCTGGGAAACCTCCTGCCGCTCGGTTTCATCATCTGGTGGAACGGTATCCCGGAGGGGCGGTTCTGGCTCATTCCCCTCATGTTATTGCCCATCGCTTTCGCCTGGATGCCGGGTCTGTCCCGGCGAATGCCCAGGGCAAGGTTTCTGGCCGTGGCAATCTTCTTGCTTCTCACCAGTCAGTCGGTGGAGCTGGTAGTGACCATGCGACCCAGCCTCTGGGAGACGTTGGTTACCCGCATCGGTCAGGAGAATTGGCAGCTCCTTCTCGCCTGGCGGAATGAGCTTTACTTCTATATGATTCCGCCCGTGGTACTGGCCGCCTGGGCCTTCGAGTATCGGGGGGTGTTGTGGGGCGGGCTCTGGGTGCTCTTCACCCATTTACTGGGAGGCGCCTGGCTTCTCTTCACCGAGGGGACGTTACCTCCGGCCTACGTAGTAGGCTTGCCGCCGAAGGTGGTCTTGCTCTTCAGTATTCCGGGCCTCGTCGCTTACCTCACCGTGCGCCAGCGGCGGCAACACGCGGAGCTGGAGGCGGCGCACGCGCGCCTGCGCCGGCAGGCGATGGTGGTTGAGCAGCTGGCTGTGAGCCGCGAGCGTAACCGCCTCTCGCGAGAGCTTCACGA
>JBNGDR010000049.1:0-10180 GCA_049975685.1 Anaerolineae bacterium | reverse complement strand
GCCTCGCGATAGTTGGCGACATCGAGCGCCGCGCGCTGAGGATTCTCCACCCGCCAGAAGACGACGGCCTCGCAGCCTACCGGGACGTTGTCAGCGGTCAGCGTCTCGGCAGCGGTGATGACTCGCGTCTGAACGCGGATGTCCAGGATCTCGGCAACCGACTGGTAGAAGGGGGGATAGGGAATCACCCAGAAGAGCCCGGGCCCTTTGACACCAACAAACTTGCCCATCTTGAGAATCACCGCGCGCTGGAATTCGGGCATTACGTAGAGGGAACGGGCGATCATGCTGGGTACGATGAGAGAGATCAACCCTCCGATGATCACCACGATTGCGTCCAGGAAGATCTCCACACTCCCAGCCACAAAGGCCAGGATGGCGGTGATAGTACCTAAGACAAAAAACAGCCCGAACCAGATCAGTGTGCGCAGCACGCGCTGAACGCTGCTAAGACTCCGGTTGGTAGCGGGGCTGCCACTTCGCGCCACTTGCGTCGCCATAACGCCTCCTTGTGGAATACAGAATAGGGACAATCAAGAATGTCACATTGCTAGATGGCCGGTAGATCACCCGCGAGCGCAGATGATCACTCCTATTGTAGCACAAATTCAGCTACAACGAAGGTATGATCTGAAGGACGCTCCGCCTTCCGGGCCTCCACGTCGATCCAGGCATTGACCGAACGTTCGGCCAACGGCTCCGTCGCCCAGATATGGTCGACACGCCAGCCGACGCCCCGCTCAATGGGGTTGCGCGCGCGGTAGTCCCAGTAGGAGTAGAGTTCATCGTCGTCTGGGTGATGGCTGCGCACCACATCCACGAAGCCCCACTGGCGTACCTTGTCCAGAGCGGACCTTGCGTCCGGGTGAAAATCTACGTGTTCCGCCAGCCTCTGAGGATCGTAAATATCCCGCTCCTCAGGTGCGACGTTGAAATCACCCAACCATAGGAGTGGCTCGTCGGGTCGGTAGTGTCGCTCGAAGAACAACCGCAGACGCCCGAACCAGGCCAGTTTATACTCGAAGTGCTCAGTTGCGACGTCACGCCCCTGAGGGACGTAGGTGTTCACCACCGGAATGCCCCGAATCTCAGCACGGATGAGGCGGGGCGCGTCAGGTTCACCACCATCGTGAAAGCCATAGGACACAGCCTCAGGTTTCTCGCGGCTGATGATGGCAACGCCTGCGTGGGATTTCTGCCCCCGGAAGATGACATGGTATCCCGCCTCTCGGATAGGTTCAGCGGGGAAATCCTTGTCCTGGACTTTGGTCTCCTGGATGCAGAGGGCATCGGCCTGCTCGCACTCCATCCATTCCAGGATCTGATCCAACCGGACGCGAATAGAGTTAGCGTTGAATGTGGCGATCTTGAATCTATCTTCAGTCATGGTACCTCCTCTTCATTCGAATGCGTGGAAGATATTAGAAATGATACCGTCAAATACACATCACGTCACCGATGATTGGGTGTTGCGTATCTCGTATCACACTACACGCGAGAACACGCAATACGAAATAGAAACCGCTCAGAGCATCCAGTGGAGCCAGAGAGTCACGGTAAGCAAACTCAGCAGCGTCGTCGTGAAGACGGCAAGCGAGACGAAAGAAGCATCTGCCTCAAACTCCATGGCGAGCACAGTGGTGAGTATGGCAGAGGGCATGGCACTATCGATAACAAAAGCGAAGCGGAAGAGGTCGGGAAGTGCCAGCCAGTCCGCCAGCAAAAGCGCGAGCAACGGGGCGAGCATCAGGCGCACAACTACGATGACTATCAGCGCCGGGATTTGGTGAGCACGCCACTCACCACGAACGCTTTCAATCAGTTGCATCCCCAGGACCAGGAGGAGCACGGGCGTTCCCGCATCTCCGAGAAGATCCACGATCTGAATCACAGTTTCAGGCACGATTATGCCAGTGAGCCGCGCAATGACGCCCAGTAAAGCGGCGTAGATTACGGGATTCTTCACCACTCGACCTATCACGGTCCTCGCCGACGATTTTGCCAGCGTCGCAAGATAGACACTGCTCAGCGTTATCAGCAACGCATTGAAGACGATGATATAGATCGATCCCGGGACAACGACCTCCTCACCGCGAGCGAAGCTCAGCACAGGGAGCCCATAGGCGCCGACGTTGGCGAGGACCAAAGTGATGACCAAAGCTCCCCGCAACCCGGCACTCAGGTTCAGAATGCGCGCTGCCGCCAGTCCGATAAGGAAGAGGATAGCGGAGAGTAGGGCCACGGCCAGCGCCATACTTCCAAATTCCGCCGCGCTGAAAGTAGAGTTAAGCAAAGCCTCGAAGACCAGAGCGGGGATGAAGATGCGGAAGGCAACGCGCGAGAGGCTCTCGATATCCACATCAAGCCACAGCCGGGCAAAGATGCCCAGCCCGGCGATCACGAAGACAGGAAGAACAACATTGAAGAGCAAGTACATGGAACTGGTTCATAACCTCCCTTTTACGTCACGAAGTATAGCCCCAAGCCGGAGGCAAGTCAAAGGATCGATAACGGTGAGCAGGGAGCGGCGGGTACGATTTTGACACCATTCGCGAACATGTTATAGTTGCCCCCGCGTGTCTGCTGGAATCCGTGCATACTCAACTGCCGGTCCGTGGGCCGTCTTCGTGCGAGGGGGGGCTTTTCAACACAACGTGTACTCATCAGGTGCTTTTCTTCGATCCCAACGCTCCGTAGTCACGATGAAATTCGGCCATAGGTCACTTGACCCCCTACATTTAGGGTATAATATTTAGTTGGCCGCAAGACATAGGGGTTAACCTCTGAAGTGATCAGCTGACCGATGGAACCATTTATAGGTGGAATTGTGAAGAGAGTAATGTTATTCTTATCCTCATGTGACAGGGTCTGACGTTCGATTCAGACCCTGTCCTTTGTGGTTTCCCCAGCAACAAGGAGCTAGAATTGAAATCATGAGTATTGATACCGTTATCAAGCGTGATGGATCTATTGTCGTCTTTGATCGAGAACGGATAGAAAACGCAGTCTACGCCGCTGCACGCGCCGTGGGCAACGGAGAGGGACGGCCCTGGGCCGAGATGATCTCCTGGGCCGTTACCGGCCTTCTGAAAGAACGTTACGACGTCCGGCAAACCCCACCCCACGTCGAGGAGATTCAGGACGTTGTCGAAGAGATACTGGTCAAGTCAGGAAATCCTCAGGTTGCCAAGGCCTACATTCTCTATCGCCAGCAGCGGGCCGAGGCCCGTGCTACCCAGCAGATGCTCCTCGATACCGAGAAGCTGGTCGAGGATTATCTACAACGGGCCGACTGGCGGGTGAACGAGAACAGCAACATGAACTACTCCCTCCAGGGGCTAAACTTCTACCTGGCTTCCTCCATCGCGGCCCGTTACTGGCTGCACAAAGTCTATCCCTCTGAGGTGCAGAAGGCTCACATTGAGGGCGATCTTCACGTGCACGATCTGGGCATGCTCTCTGTCTACTGCTGCGGCTGGGATCTTCAGGATCTCCTGCAGCAGGGATTTGGAGGAGTCTCCGCCAAAATCGAGAGCAAGCCGCCCCGCCACCTGCGCACCGCGCTGGGCCAGCTGGTAAACTTCTTCTACACCCTCCAGGGCGAGTCAGCGGGGGCGGTCGCGGTCTCTAATTTCGATACCTTGCTGGCCCCCTTTATCCACTACGATGGACTGGACTACACGGGGATCAAACAGGCGCTACAGGAATTCGTCTTCAACATCAACGTGCCCACCCGGGTGGGCTTCCAGACGCCCTTCACCAACCTGACCATGGATCTGTCGCCCCACCCCATGCTCGCCGAGCAGCCGGTCATCATCGGCGGCAAGTCTATGGACAAGACCTACGGCGAATTCCAGGAGGAGATGAACCTCCTGAACCGGGCCTTTGCCGAGGTTATGGTAGAGGGCGATGCCAAGGGACGGGTCTTCACCTTCCCCATCCCCACCTACAACATCGGCGAGAACTTCGACTGGGAGAACCCCAACCTGGCGCCCGTCTGGCAGATGACGGCGAAGTACGGCATCCCCTACTTCGCCAACTTCATCAACAGCGACATGAAGCCCGAGGATGCAAGATCTATGTGCTGCCGCTTGCGTTTAGACAACAGGGAACTGCGCAAGCGTGTGGGCGGGCTCTTCGCCGCCGCGCCGCTGACGGGATCGGTGGGTGTGGTGACCATCAACCTGCCCCGGCTGGGCTACCTCTCCACCGACGAAGCTCAGTTCCGCGACAGATTGGAGCGGTTGATGTATGTGGGGCGTACCAGTCTGGAGATCAAGAGAAAGCTTCTGGAGGAGTTCACCGCCCGGGGCCTCTACCCCTACAGCCGCCACTTCCTGCGAAGCGTTTACACCCGGACTGGGGCCTATTGGAGTAACCATTTCTCCACCATCGGCCTGAACGGCATGCACGAGGCCTGTCTCAACCTGTTGGGTGTGGGCCTTGACCATCCCGACGGACGGGCCTTTGCCGTGCGCACGCTGGAGTACATGCGTGAGGTGCTGGCCCGCTTCCAGAGCGAGACGGGCAACCTCTACAATCTTGAGGCCACCCCTGCCGAGGGCGCCACCTATCGGCTGGCGCGCACCGATAAGGAGCGCTTCCCCGACATCATCACCGCCGGGACGGAGACCGCCCCCTACTACACGAACTCCACCCATCTGCCCGTGGCCTTCAGCGACGATCTCTTCGCCGTGCTAGATCACCAGGACCCCTTGCAGACCCTCTACACGGGCGGGACGGTGCTCCACGTCTTCCTGGGCGAGCAACTGAACGATTGGCGACAGGCGCGGCGGGTGGTGCGCACCATCGCGGAGAACTACGAGCTGCCCTACTACACACTGACGCCGACCTTCTCCATATGCCCGGTGCATGGCTATATCCCCGGTGCCCACGAGTACTGCCCCTACGAGCACACGGAAGAGGAGCTGGAGCGGTTTGGGCAGGTAGTGGGGTAGTCGGGTAGTCAGGTAGTCCTTAGTCAATTAGTCCGTAGTCGATTGGTCGGAGTGGAGGAGAGCATGGTGGAGACGGGGTCGCAGGGATATGAGCGGCTGGTGGAGCGCCTGAATCAGTTCCCGCAAGGCGTGCCGCCCTCGGAAACGCTCTATGGCATCCTGGAGATCCTCTTCAGCGAGCGGGAGGCGGCGCTGGTGGCGCGGCTCCCCATCCGTCCCTTCTACGCCGAGACGGCAAGCCGCCTCTGGGATCTAGATCTGCAGAGCACCCGGGCGATCCTGCAAGAGCTGGCGGATCGCGCGCTCCTCCTCGACGTGGAGCAGAACGGGCGGAGGCTCTACACCGTCCCGCCGCCCATGGCGGGTTTCCTCGAGTTCTCGATGATGCGGCTGCGGGATGACGTCGACCAGAAACTGCTGGGGGAACTCCTCTACCAGTATTGCAACGTCGAGGAGAATTTCGTCAAGGCCCTCTTCGCCGACACCGGGACGCCCCTGGGGCGCGTCTTCGTCCACGAACCTGTGCTGCCCCCCACCGCCCAGGTTCTCGACTACGAGCGCGCCAGCGAGGTCATCCGGACGGCGAGCCACCGGGGGCTGAGCAACTGCTATTGCCGCTTCAAGATGCAGCAGGTAAACCGCGCCTGCGACGCCCCCCTGGATGTCTGCCTGACCTTCAACAGCGCCGCCGAGTCGTTGATCAACCACGGCTTCGCCCGCGAGTTGGACGTTGCCGAGGGGCTGGACGTCCTGCAGCAAGCTTACGAACACAACCTGGTGCAGATCGGCGAGAACGCACGGGAAGGGGTAGCTTTCATCTGCAACTGTTGCAGCTGTTGCTGTGAGGCCCTGGTCGCCGCGCGGCGTTTCGAGATGCTCCGGCCCATGACGACCACCAACTTCATGCCTGAGGTGCAAACTGGGACCTGCGTGGGCTGCGGAAAGTGCGCCGAGGTTTGCCCCATGGACGCCATCAGTGTAGTAGAGGTCGAGGACCCGTCGCACGGGGGCCGCAGACGGCCTTTGGAGACCAGCGGAGATGATAACTTGTGGCACGGGGGCCGCAGACGGCCTTTGGAGACCGACCACAGCTTAAACCAGGAGGCTGACCACAGCTTAGGTGGAGAGGTTGATCACAGATCCGATCAGGGGATCGGCCACAGCTTCGTGGAGATAGACGAGGAGATCTGTCTGGGCTGCGGCCTCTGCGCCCGGGTGTGCCCCACAAATAGCATCACCCTGCAAGAGCGTGAGGAGCGGGTCATCACCCCCTACGACAGCACCCACCGCATTGTGAGACTCGCCATTGAGAAGGGCCAGCTCCAGAACTTACTCTTCGACCGGCAGGTGTTGTGGAGCCACCGGGCCCTGGCCAACGTGCTGCGCGTCATCCTGCAACTGCCGCCGTTGAAACGGGCGCTGGCCAGCGAGCAGGTCAAATCGAAGTATCTGGAAGCGCTCATCGCGCGCTTCTCTTAAGATCACAGGAGGTAACATGGCTAACCGAGAACTCGATCCGGAGATCCGCCGGCAGATGCTGGAAATGCAGCAGGGCGAGATCACGGAGTACCACATCTATTCAAAGCTGGCTTCTGCGACAAAGGATCCGCACAACCGTGAGGTGCTCCAGCGCATCGGCGAGGACGAACACCGGCATTACGAGCGGCTGAAGAAACATACCGGTGAGGAGCTGCGGCCTAACCGGCTGCGTATCTTCTTCTACTACTGGGTGGCCCGGCTCCTGGGGCTGACCTTCGGCATGAGGTTGATGGAACGGGGTGAGGAAGAAGCCCAGGAAGCTTATAGCGAGATCGTCAAGCACGTCCCGGAGATCCGCGACATCATCGACGACGAGGATCGCCACGAGATGGAGCTCCTGGATCTGCTGGACGAGGACGCGCTGCGCTACGCCGGTTCGGTGGTGCTGGGGCTCAACGACGCGCTGGTGGAGCTCACCGGCACGCTGGCGGGACTGACCTTCGCCTTTCAGAACACCGAACTCATCGCCCTCTCGGGCCTCATCACGGGCATCGCCGCCTCCTTCTCTATGGCCGCGTCGGAATATCTCTCGGCGCGGGCCGGGGAAAGCGAGGAGGAGCCGGTCAAGGCGGCCCTCTATACGGGCACGGCCTACATCTTCACCGTCTTCGTGCTCATTCTGCCCTACCTACTCCTGGATAACTACCTCGTTTGCCTGGCCCTAACCCTCGTCGCCGCCATCGTCATCATCGCCGTCTTCAACTTCTACCTGGCCGTCGCCCGCGATCTTTCCTTCCGTCGCCGCTTCGGAGAGATGGCAGGTATCAGCCTGGGCGTGGCAGCCTTCTCCTTCGGCGTAGGCTACGTCATCCGCACCGTCTTCGGCGTGGAGATATAAATGGATCCAAGAGAAGTTTGTATTGCGTATCTCGTATTTCGTATCTCATATTTACTGTGCGATAGCTGAGACGCAATACGAAATACGCAATAGACTAGAGAGGACATAGATATGGCAAGAAAACTAACACCCAGTCTACGTTTATCAATCTTACGTCCCAGGCTCCAGAAACTACTGGACCCTGAGAATCTGGTGGAGAAAGAGAATGCCGAGCTGCTGGAAGCGCTGGAAGAGCTCGTCAAGGGGCTGTCGCCGTCCAAATACCTGCCCATCCTGGTCAAGGCCGCCTGCGAAACGCCCCCAGAGATCCGGGAACGGCTGGACCAGCTGCTGCCCGATTGGTTCAAGACCCAGGGGCACACGGATCTCCTGCTGGATTTTCTGGAACAGGGGCGATTCGACAGCTCGGAAAAGCGTTGCGTAAAGACCTGGCTAATGGCGGCGGAGGTGCCGGAGGAGAATCTGGCGGCGGCCACCCAGACCCCCTCATCCTTCTACAAGGCCTACACCTACACCGATGAATTCGGCTCCCAGGGCTTCATCGCCGTCATGTGGTATACCGATCCCCGCCGGCGCCGCGCCAGCGGCATGAGCCTCCTCATCGACCACAACCCACCGTGGGAGGGAGCCGTCAAGGACGTGATGGTCTTCCCCACCCGGAATCCGGAGAGGCTGGATAGACAGTTTCTGGATAACTGGCCCCACATAGAACCAGTGCCGCTGGGATCGGCCGAGGCCAAGCAGGAGATCCTGGAAGCGCTGGAGCACAACCGCGAGGAGGAGATCCGGCTGCCGCGCGATCTCATCCTCGCCCGAAAGATCTTCATCGAGCACGTGCTGAGCCTGCCGGACACCCCCGAGACGCCGGCGTTCACCCCGGAGGATTTCAACAAGCTGAGCAGGCGGGGCAAGTCACCCGAGCGTATCAGCACCTTCGAACAGACGGTGGGCAGGCGGGTACGCACGGAGGATGGCAAAGAGATATTCATCATGGGTGATCCCATGGAAGACCCCTTCGACGAAGAAGAGGATTGGTAATGACGAGATCATTTCCACCCACCTGGTGGAAGTCCATGGAACGCGATCGCGGACGCACGCGCATCGTGAGTAGTATGGCCCTGTTGATGATCATCTGTATATTTGCCTACAGTTTGCGGGCGCCGCTGCTCACGGTGCTGGGTGGAATACTCGTCACGGACGACGATCTGGAAGAAGCGGATCTTCTCTTCCTCCTGAACGGGGATCTGGAGACGCGCCCCTTTCACCTGGTGACACTCTACGAACAGGGTCTGGCGCCGCGCGTGGCCATCGCTGAGGAGAAGCCATCACCACCGGTGGAGATGGGACTCGCCGCCACCGAAACGACGATAGTGCTGGGGATGCTGGAAGCAGAGGGAGTTCCACAGGAAGCTATCACGGTGATACCCTATGGCGAGGGCGTCACCAGCACCTACGAGGAGGCACATGCTCTGGCCGACTACGTGGCAACCGAGCCCATCGACCGGATCATCCTCGTGACCTCGGCCTTCCACACCACACGCGCGCGCTGGATCGTCAAGCAGGCATTGAAGAAAGCCGACCTGGAGGTACAGGTGCAGGTGTCGGCCGCCCCCCACTGGTCCTTCGACGTGACCAACTGGTGGCAGACGGAGGAGGGCCTCGTCTACTTCGTCAAAGAGTACTTGAAGTGGGGATATTACCTCGTTAACTATTGGAGAGGGTGAGGGGGAAGCGGGGAACAGGGATCAGGGATTGGGTGAGAGGTGAGCAGAGAGAAGTGAGAAGTGAGAAGTGGGCGGGGAGCGGGAGCAGGGACTGGACGAGGGTGTCGATAGCGGTTGCACTGGTTGCGCAAGCCAACCACTACGGACGAAATGACTATCGGACTACTCGACTACTTGACTATCAGACTACCCGACCACCCGACTATCAGACTACCAAAGGAGGATATGATGTCGAAGAGCGATAAGGTTGAAAAGCGGGACGAGCAGGCAAGAGTACAGGTGCCCTGCGAGGTGTACTCGCGCATCGTGGGCTATCTGCGCCCCATCCAGAACTGGAACGAGGGTAAGCAGCAGGAGTTCAAGGAACGGGAAACTTTTCACGTCAAAGACGTGTGAACGTCTTGAACACACCGATCAGCGCGGTTCTCGTCGGGGCGGGGCAGCGGGGCCACGAGGTCTACGGCGCCTACGCCCTGGAGCACCCCGACGAGATCCGCTTCGCGGCGGTGGCTGAGCCCCACGACGAGCGTCGGGCGCGCTTCGCCGCCGCGCACGACATCCCCCGGGAGCGTCGCTTCGCCACCTGGGAGGATCTGCTTGCGGGCGACCGGCGGGCCGACGTGGCCGTGATCGCCACGTTAGATCAAACACACACGGGACCGGCGCTGGCGGCCCTGGAGGCGGGCTACGACGTCCTCCTGGAGAAACCCATGGCGACGACGCTGGCCGACTGCGTCCGGCTGGTGCAGGCGGCCGAGCGGACGGGGCGGCTGCTGCAGATCGCCCACGTGCTCCGCTACAGCCCCTTCTTCGCCGCGCTGCACGAGATCCTGGCGTCGGGGCGCCTGGGCGAGATCGTCACGGTGGAACACCGGGAGAACGTCTCCTACTGGCACATGGCCCACTCCTACGTGCGGGGGAACTGGCGCCGCACCGACGAGGCCAGCCCCATGATCCTGGCCAAGTGCTGCCACGATCTGGACATCCTCACCTGGAACCTGGGACCGGTACGCCGGCTGAGCGCCTGGGGCTCGCTGAAGCACTACCGCGAGGAGAACGCCCCGCCGGGCGCGCCGGAGCGGTGCACCGACGGCTGCCCCGCCGCCGAGAGTTGTCCCTGG
>JBNGDR010000048.1:0-10235 GCA_049975685.1 Anaerolineae bacterium | reverse complement strand
GCCTATGGGCCGGGTGGGAAAAGAAACACCT
The DNA here is from genome assembly GCA_049975685.1 of Anaerolineae bacterium. GTDB lineage: Bacteria > Chloroflexota > Anaerolineae > B4-G1 > SLSP01 > DAOTVC01. Next base: position 10,204 of record JBNGDR010000048.1, on the reverse strand, counting down.
GGAGGGGGACACCGATGTGGAAAGTACATCCGTGCCCGCTTTTGCTTTCAGGGCTAACCTTCCCGCAGAGATCTATCGGGCTTCTGTCCCATGCACGAACCGGATCAGCCGCGCCTTCCTCAGCGCCGCCTGGAAAGGAAGGGTTGACACGCGTTGGCATCGCCTTCTCAAGGCTCTCGCAGCAGGGCGGAGGACCGAGATAGCGCGCGCGGCGAGAGCAGTGTTGGAGTTCGGATCTACCTCCGGTCTGGATATGGTGAGCGGCTTTTTGTGGATCCAGGATCTTGCTGAAATACACGATTTTTCAAAGTTGGGTGAGTTATGACCGCAGGAGGTTCATTTTGATCACTAAAACTCAAATCAGGGGCGGGGAATACTACGACTCCGTGACGTTATTGGAGGTGGCACAGGGCTTACTGGATATCGAGGGCATTCAGGACGCCGCCGTCGTCATGGGAACGCCTGCCAATAAGGGTATACTTGCCGATGCGGATTTGCTCACGCCCGAAGCCGAGGCCGCATCCGCCGACGATCTGGTCATCGCGGTTCGCGCGGACTCCGAGGAAGAGGCTGGCAAGGCGATGGAGGAGGCCGAACACTTACTTAAAGAATCGCGGCACCCTCCCCAAGAGGAGGGGTTGGTGCGGCCGCCCAAGTCAATGGCCGCTGCCATCAAGCGCCTGGAGGGGGCCAACATGGTCCTCATTTCCGTCGCCGGTCGGTACGCCAATGACGTGGCGAGCGAAGCACTGAATCGGGGCTTGCATGTTTTCCTGTTCAGTGATAACGTCTCCGTCGAGGATGAGATCGCGCTCAAGGAGCGGGGACGTGAGAAAGGGCTGCTGGTCATGGGCCCTGATGCCGGGACGGCTATCATTAACGGTGTAGCATTGGGCTTTGCCAACGATATCCTTCGAGGGCCCGTAGGCGTCGTCGCCGCCAGTGGCACGGGGTTACAATCGGTGACCAGCGGGCTGACACGCATGAATGTAGGTATGAGCCAGGCTGTTGGCACCGGCGGGCGCGATCTATCGACTGCCGTGGGGGGCATTATGATGCTGGAGGGGCTCAAAGCCCTTCAGGCCGACCCCGCGACTGAGGTTTTGCTTTTGGTCTCCAAGCCCCCGGCCCCCGAGGTGGCGGAGAGGGTGCTGCAACAGCTGCAGGCCAGCGATAAGCCAACCGTGGTCTGTTTTCTGGGGGGCGATCCGGAGACCATACGCGAGGCTGGCGGCATACCCGCCGAAACACTGGAGGAAGCTGCCGTTCTGGCGGCGGCCGTGGCGCGGGAAAAAGATCCCCAGGATGCGCTGGAGAACCTGCGTCATCAGAACGCCGGTTTGAAGTCGCGGGCTTCGGACCTCAAGCGCCATCTTGAACCCGCTCAGAGATATTTTCGAGGCCTCTTCAGTGGTGGTACCTTCTGTTACGAGACTCAGCTCATTCTCAAGGAGATGGGCTTGAAGGTTGTCTCGAATGCCCCCGTTGATAAATCTCTCACCATGGCGGATTCCAACAAGAGTGAGGGGCATACAGTCGTTGATCTGGGTGAGGATGAGTTCACCGTCGGCCGATTGCACCCCATGCTCGATCCAACGCTGCGCAATCGCCGCATCGTCTATGAGGCGCGCGATCCCGAGACAGCGGTCATCTTCCTCGACGTGGTCCTCGGTTACGGCGTGCATCCCGATCCGGCGGGCGCGGCTGTCGAAGCCATCAAAGAGGCACAGGAGATAGCAAAGGCTGAGGGTCGCGAGATTATCTTCGTCGCCTCGGTTTGCGGCACCGCTACCGATCCTCAGGATCTGGGCAATCAAGAGGCGAAACTTAAGTTGGCAGGTGTTTTAGTCTTGCCCACCAACGCGGCAGCGACCCGCCTGGCGGGGTACATTCTGGGTTCCTGATTAAGGAGTAAATATGTCAATTCAAGATCTGTTTGGCCAGGATCTGAAAGCGGTCAATATCGGACTGGAGGATTTCGCGGAGAGTCTGGAGGATCAGGAGGCGGAGGTCGTCCACGTCGACTGGCGTCCACCCCTGAAGGGCTACGTCGAGCTCAGCCGCACATCGGCGGGCGTTGATATCGACGAGGCCAACGCCGAGGCGCTGCACAAGATCCGCACGGGGCGCCCGCGACTGGTAGGTATGGGTATCGCTGGTGAGGTCATCCCCGATATGGGGGAGCGGATGATCTTGCACGCCGGACCCCCCATCGAGTGGGAGAGAATGTGCGGACCGACGCGCGGTGCGATTATGGGCGCGGCTGTTTACGAGGGCTGGGCCGAGACATACGAGGAAGCGGCTGAGATGGCCGCCGAGGGCGAATTCGAATTCGATCCCTGTCATCACCATCATACCGTGGGGCCCATGGCAGGCATTGTTTCCCCATCCATGCCCGTTTTCATCGTCGAGAATGAGACCTTTGGCAATGTGACGTATGCCACACAGAACGAGGGCCTGGGGCGCGTGCTGCGCTACGGCGCTTACGGTGATGACGTACTCAAACGGCTCAAGTGGATGGAGACAACGCTCTATCCGACGCTCAAACGAGCGTTGGAGAAGACCGGCCCCATCGATCTGAGGAGCATCATCGCGCAGGCGTTGCACATGGGCGACGAGGTGCATAATCGCAACCGTGCAGCGACGTCGCTCCTCATCCGCCAGTTAGCTCCGGCTATCGTTAAGACTGCCGACACGAAGACGGCGATTGAGGTACTGGAGTTCATCGACGGCAACGACCATTTCTTCCTCAATCTTTCCATGCCAGCTTTGAAGGCCATGGTCGAGGTGGCGGAAGGCATTGAAGGTAGTACCCTTGTCACGGTGATGGCCCGAAATGGTACCGACTTCGGTATCCGCGTTGCTGCGCTGCCTGACCGGTGGTTCACAGCCCCCGCCCCCATCGTCGATGGGTTGTGGTTGCCGGGCTACACCGAGGAGGACGCCAACCCGGATATCGGCGACTCCAGCATTACGGAGACCGTGGGCTGCGGCGGCTTTGCTATGGCCGCGGCGCCGGCTATTGTGCGTTTTGTCGGTGGGACGGCCTCCCTGGCGTTGAACGTGACCCAGGAGATGTACGAGATCACCGTGGGGGAGCACGAGTTCTTCACCGTGCCCGTGCTCAACTTCCGTGGCACCCCCCTGGGTATCGATGTGCGGAAGGTGATGAGCACCGGCATCCCGCCATTCATCAACACAGGCATCGCCCACAAGAAGCCGGGTGTGGGTATGGTGGGGGCGGGTCTGGTCCGCGCTCCCCAGAAGTGCTTTGAGGACGCTTTCGCGGCACTCAAGGAGGCGTTCGAGAAGAATTAGTAGCTTGATACTGGATGCTGGATGCGTATTTAGTAGGCCGGAATACGCAATACGAGATACGCGATACGAAATATAGCACACATTACACATTACTATTTTAGGAGGTAAAGAGATGAAGTTGCTAGACCTTACGATTCCCCTGGGCATTGGTACGCCCGCCTGGCCGACGTACGAACCGTTACAGCTGAAGTACTTCAAGCGCCTGGCACCCAATGGCGCTAACGGCCAGTTGTTGACTCACTCGAATCACCTGGGCACTCACCTCGACGGTGAGATTCACTTTTACACGCCCGGGAAAGACATGGCTTCGTTGGATATGGACTTCCTCGTACACGACGCGGCCATTGTGGACCTCTCGGATGTGGTCGCCGACTACGACATCTACACCTCGGAGATGATCGAGGATAGGGTGGAGGTGAAAGAGGGGGACATTCTGATCATTCATACCGGCTTCCATCACTTCGGATGGGACATGCCGACGGCCAACGAGATCCGCTACATGGTTCAGCATCCCGGCCCCGATCGTGAGTTTGCGGTGTGGGCCAAGGAGAAGGATCTGCGCTGGATCGGTGTGGACTGCGGTAGTGCCGATCACCCGATGAATACCATCATCCGCGATTGGATGCCACGCCAGGCCGCCGAGGCCAGGACCCATTTCACGAAGAAGTACGGCAAGACGCTGGAGGAGGTCTTCGATCCGGGTAAGTACCAGCTGATGCATATCGAGATGTTCCCCCACGGGATCATCCACGCGGAGTGTATCGGCGGCGATCTGGATCTCATTCTCAATCGCCGTGTGCAGATTGGCTTCTTCCCATGGCGCTTCGTCGATGGCGAGGCCAGCATCGGACGTTGTGTCGCTTTCGTCGACGATGACGAATACGAGGATCTGATGGCCAAGAAGGCCGAGATGCCCAAGACCCACTTCGGCGACGCTTACAACCCCGAGCATGTCGAGAGTCTGAACGAGCAGGTCAAGGCACGATTCGAGTAACGGCCAAAGTCGAGTTCCGGGTTGAGGGCTCTGAGTTATCGGATTGCATCAAGAGCCCTCAAATCCCAACCTTACCTATTCAAGAAAAGGAGATACGAATATGCGTCTAGAACCACCTGTCGAAGTGTCACGTGATAAGTTAACCTTTGATGTTGCCGAGATCGAGCCCTTGCTGCAGGCTCCGCCGACGGATATCAAGCCCTACCCACCGGCGATGGTCAAGCTGCGGGATGGATCCACGATGGTTATCCGGGAGGCGAAGCTTGAGGAGGCGCCTCAGATGTTGGGGTACGTCGAGCAGATCATGAAGATCGAGCACGACTTCTACGACATCGTCGGTGCGCGGATTTACGCCGAGATCCTGGGCTGGTACCGGAAACGCCTCAAGGATCCCTATACCCTCATCGGGCTCATCGACGGCACGTGGGTGGGGTTTGCTAACGGCCGATTGATGAGTCAGGACATCAACATCAGCCTGCATACCCTGTCCCTCAAGCGCGGTCTGCGCATCGGTGCCATCATGTACTATGCCAAAGCCGCCTACGGTTTTGAGATTCTGGGCAATAATGAGTGGTGGGCCACCTACGAGAGCTACAATGGCTGGAAGCGCTGGGGCCTGGGCATGGCGCAGCCTTCCTATCCGTGGCCGGAGTACCAGCACGAGTTGGGCGGCGCCCGCGTCTACTACATCACCAAGCGCTACTGGGATAGCACCGTCAAGGATTACATCCTGCAGGTGACCGGTGCAGAGCTGGAGCGACCGGTGCCCGAGGAATTGCTCGAGAAGAATGCCGAAATCAAGGAGGTACCTCCTTTCGGGAAGATCTAGCCCTTTTCGGCACCGAGCTATGAGTTTTCTCCGTTACCTTCTCCCCGACCGGGTGGAAGGGGAGAAGGTAACGGTGGTGAAGTATCGATACGAAGTTAACCGATTTCTTTACACATTAGGAGCGATAAGATGCGATTACCGAAACCTGAACCTGTGACCAAGGAGCAGTTTACGTTCGATGCCGAGGAGATCGAACCCTTCCTCCGAGCGCCGTCGATGGACATGGCTCCCTGGCCCAATGCCACGATTGAACTCCCCAGCGGGCACACCCTCTTTATACGGGCGGCCCGGAAGGAAGAAGTACCCCTTATTTTGCCTTACCTGAAGAAGATCATGGAGGTCGAGCACGACTTCTACGATATTGTCGGTGTTCGTCTGTACGGGGAGCTGCTGGGCTGGTACCGTAACCGCTTGAAGGACCCCTACATTCTGGTGGGTCTCATCGATGGTGAATTGGCGGGCCTTGCCAATGGACGTTTGCTCAATGAGGATATCAGTATCAGCCATCATACGATGACCTTCATCCGCCGCGGGCGGGTTGGTGCATCGATGTATTACTGCAAGGCTTATTACACCTTTGAGATCCTGAATTGCAAGGAGTTCTGGTCCACCTTCGAGAGCTACAACGGCTGGCGGTTGGGCTTCCAGACCGCTCAACGCAGCTACCCCTGGCCTGAATACCAGCACGAGCTGGGTGGTGCCGCCGTCTACTATATTCTGAAGGAGAATTGGGATCGTTCCGTTCGCGATTACGTCAGACAGATCGTTGGCTCGGATCTCGTTTTTGATGATATTCCTGAAGAAGTGGTCAAAGCCAACGAGACGATGACGGTTCCAGAGGAGATTGTAGTATAGGCATAGGCGTTGTCTGTTAGATCTTTGTTGATCCGTGGGGTTTGGAGCTTGACGCTGTGTGGTTGTTGCACTATAGTTATAGAGTCGTCAGCTCGGAACTCCCACATCATCTTCATCTTACTTGGAGGTATCTAATGCCTGCAGTTAAAGCGGAAATCCGTTCCGGCGCGTATTACGACTCTGTAGTTCTCATGCAGTTACAACGTTCCCTAGGTGAGCTTCCCGGTGTTCTTGACACGGGTGTCGTCATGGGCACCGAAGCGAACAAGGAGATCCTGGCCCAGAGTGACTTGCTCGTTGCCAAGGCCAAGGCCGCCGGTCCCGACGACCTCGTTATTGTCGTCCGTGCTGAGGACGAGGCCCAGGCTCAAGCGGCCATCGATCAGGTCGAGCCACTTCTGGTCCGTAAGCGCAGTGCCGATGAGGGTCAGGACTATCTTCCCAAGAGTATGGAAACCGCGGCACAGATGCTGCCTGAGGCTCATTGGGTTCTGATATCGGTTCCCGGTCGGTATGCCGCCGGCGTGGCCCGCGATGCTCTGCGTCTGGGCAAGCACGTTTTCCTTTTCAGTGATAATGTCTCGGTAGAGGAAGAGATCGAGCTCAAGAAGGCTTCCACCGGGAAGGGGCTGCTGGTGATGGGCCCCGATTGTGGTACGGCTCTGGTCAACGGCGTGGGGCTTGGTTTCGCCAATCGTGTGCGTAAGGGCCCCATTGGTATGGTCGCCGCGTCAGGGACGGGCTTGCAGCAGGTGAGCAGCCGCATCCATCAGCTGGGAAGCGGCATGAGCCACGCTCTGGGCACCGGAGGGCGCGATCTCTCTGAGGCCGTGGGAGCATTGACGGCTCAGCAGGGCCTGGAGTTGTTAAGCCGCGATCCTGAGACCAGCGTTATCGTTCTGGTATCGAAGCCTCCTGCTAAGGAAGTGGCCGATCGGTTATTGCGCGTGGCGCGCCAGACTGACAAGCCGGTAGTTGTGGATTTCATTGGATATAAGGCCCCCGCCCGTGAGGTGGGCAATCTACACTTTGTCAAGACCTTCGATGAGGCGGCGGAGTTGGCCGTAGAGCTGGCGAATGCTGCAGAGGGAGCGTCTGGCGCTCCTGACGTCTCGGACTACGCGCCGGGCCAGCGCTATCTCCGTGGGCTGTTCTCGGGAGGCACTCTGGCCTATGAGGCCTTGCTTATCTTGCAGGAGTACCTGCCTGCTGTCTATTCAAACGCCCCTCTGAAGAAGGGACAGTACAAGCTGGAGAACTCCCTGAAGAGTCAGGAGAACACCATTATCGATCTCGGTGAGGACGAATTCACCGTTGGCCGATTGCACCCCATGATGGACAATGAGCTGCGTATCCGTCGCTTGCACCAGGAGGCTGCTGAACCTGAGGTTGCTGTCATCTTCCTCGATGTAGTGTTAGGCTACGGTTCACATTCTGATCCTGCCAGCGAACTCGCTCCAGCCATCGCCGAAGCCATTGAGAAGACAAAGAAGGCCGGGCGCCACCTGGAGGTGGTGACCGTGGTTGTCGGGACCGATGAGGATCCTCAGGGGCTTGAGGCACAGGTAGAGGCTCTCAAGGAAGCCGGCGCCCGTGTTTACCTGAGCAACGAGGCCGCCGTGCGCTACGTAGGTCAGGTGATTCAAGCGTTGAACCAGCCCGCCTCTGAGCCGCCGCCCACCATGGAGCCGGTGGATCTGACGACACTCACGGCTCCTCTCGCGGTTATCAACCTGGGTCTGGAGTCCTTCGCCGAGAGCGTGCGGGCTCAGGATGCGCAGGCGATCCACGTGGATTGGAAGCCTGCTGCTGGTGGTAACGAGCGTCTGGCAGCGCTTCTAGAACGCATGAAGGGCAAGTAGTAGTGTAAGAGATTTGTGGCCCTGGTTCCTTGTACAATGAGGCTATGGGCCACAACGAAGACTATCAACTCCGGTTTATCCGGGTTAGGAGGAAGAAGTTCATGGTAGACATTGCACGAGCGAATGCGGAAACGGTAGAACGTATGATGGAGTCCCGGCCGGTCCTGGTCGGAGTGGCCCCGGCGAGGGACGTGATCCCCGGCATGAAGGACAACCTCCTGTTACACGCCGGTCCCCCCATCACTTGGGACCGGATGGCTGGGCCGGTGCGCGGCGCAGTCATTGGCGCGTTGAAGTTCGAGGGCAAGGCGAAGAACGAGGAGGAAGCCGAAGCCCTGGTGACCAGCGGCGAGATTGAGTTCGAGCCCTGTCACCACCACAGTTCCGTAGGCCCCATGGCGGGTTTGATTTCACCCTCCATGATGGTCTACATTGTCGAGGACAAGACGAACGGACACAAGACCTTCTCGGGTCTTAACGAGGGCTACGGTAAGGTACTGCGGTATGGTGCCTACGCCGATGAGGTCATCGAGAAACTCCAGTGGATGAATGACGTCATGGGGCCTGTGCTCCATGGGGCTATCGAGATGGCTGAGGGTGTGGACTTGCGCGCTCTCATCGCAGAGGCCCTGCACATGGGTGACGAGGGTCATAATCGCAACAAGGCATCGTCGCTCCTCTATTTGAAGGCGCTGGCTCCCTACGTCCCCAAGGTAGCTTCGAACCCGGAGGAGGCCCTCGAGATCTTACGCTTCCTGGGCGATAATGCTCTGAGCGTGCTCAACCCCGTGATGGCGGCCTGCAAGGCAATGGCGGACGCCGGTCACGACGTCGAGGGTAGTACCATTGTAACGGCGCTGGCCCGGAACGCCACCGAGGTCGGCATCCGCATCAGTGGTTTGGGCGCTCAATGGTTCACGGCGCCGGCCCCAGAGGTTGATGCCTTGTACTTCCCCGGCTACACGGCGGAGGACGCCAGCGGGGATCTGGGTGACAGCACCATTACAGAGACGGCGGGCATCGGAGGCTTCGCCATGGCGGCGGCGCCGGCCATCGTCACCTTCGTCAGCGGGACTCCCAAACTCGCGATGGACACGACCTTGGAGATGTACGAGATCACCGAGACCCGACACAAGTATTTCACCATCCCGGCTCTCAACTTTGAGGGTACACCGACCGGCATTGACATTCGCAAGGTAGTGGAAAAGGGAATCACGCCACGGGTCAATACGGGCCTGGCCCACAAGGACCCGGGCGTGGGGCAGATCGGTGCTGGCCTCGTGCGCCCGCCCATGAGCCTCTTTGAGGATGCTCTCGTGGCCTTTGCGGAGGCGTATAATATCTAGGAACACTATCTAGAACGTAAAGGGTGAAACCGAATCGGGGCTCACCCTTTACGTTTGATTTGGTTGATCTCCACTTACTTACTTTAGCGATAAGAGAGGAACGTATGAATCGCGAAGAGTTCATCAAGATGATGGCAGAATCAAAAATGTACGATCTGACCCAGGATTGCAGTATCTTTACCCCCCCTTGGCCTGGCGAGAAATCCCTGGAGGTACACTTCTTCAAGCGCGTAACAGGCGCTTATGGTGGTGGGCAGGGCGCCAACGGGCAGATTCTTAATTGGAGCAACACCGTGGGCACCCACCTCGTGGGTGAGCGTGCTTTCAACTCCGCCGGCCGGGCAATTGCTGATATTCCCCTTTCTGCTCTCACCGGTCCGGGTGTCGTGGTCGATATCTCGGATCTGGTCTCCGATTACGGTATCTACACGCCGGAGATGATCGAGAGCCGCGCCGAGGTGCGTGAGGGCGATATTCTTATCATCAACACTGGCTATCACCGTTACTCCTTCGACCAGCCGGATGTCAAGAGCAAGACCGCTCAGGGAGGCGTCGAATCCCAGGAATTTGGTTTCTACGTCCGACATCCAGGCCCCTCCATGGATTTCTACCGGTGGGCGTTGGAGAAGAAGCTGAAGCTCATCGCTGTTGACTGTGGCTCTGCGGAACATCCCATGAATACACCCATCCGGCGGATGCACGAGCGTGACTTCGAGCGTGCTGAGGCCAAGCTGCAAGAGGAATATGGCAAGAGCTGGGACGAGATGTTCCCGCAGGACGAGTACTACGAGCTGACGCATAGGACCCTTCCCGACGCGCACCTCCTCTTCGTGGAGGCTGTCGTTGGCGAGATTGACCAGCTGAACAACCAGCGAGCTTGGATCGCCGTCATGCCCATCCCCTTCATGGAAGTGGAAGCCGCCTGGGCGCGTGTCCTGGCCCATCAGGCACCGGAGGGTATGGATGAGGACGTCTTTATGGAGGCGATGGCCGACGCTGA
>JBNGDR010000047.1:0-10245 GCA_049975685.1 Anaerolineae bacterium | reverse complement strand
ATGCTGGATCAGACAAGACGCCTGGTAGGCCAATCCCTGCTCCCTGCTCACCGCTCACCATATCTTCAAAGGAGAATGACGAGTTGGCGATTGCACTGGTAACAGGCGCCACGGGTTTCATTGGCTCAACCCTGATACGTTACTTGCTCGCGGACGGATACGAGGTGCGCGGATTGGCAATCGACCCACCCTCGCCCGGTCTCTTTCCGGACTCGATTCAGGTGTTGATCGGTGACATCGCAGACAGTGGGTCCGTGCAGTCGGCGGTTACTGGTGTTGACGTTGTCTTCCACCTGGCGGCTAAATTACACGTAGTAGACCCCCAACCGGATGAGAAGGATGAGTTCTGGCAGGTCAATGTCGAGGGGACTCAGCGAGTCATCGATGCCGCTGAACACGCCGGGGTGCAGCGTGTGGTCTTTTTCAGTACCATCAACGTTTATGGTCCCAGTCGTCCCGGCATATTGTTGGATGAGGATTCGCCTCTACGTCCGAGATCGATCTATGCCGAGACCAAACGTCAGGCTGAGGAGATTGCCCTCCAGTCGAGGGTAAGGGGCACGGATGCGACTCTGGCGGTTGTGTTGAGATTGGCGACCGCGTATGGTCCCGGGATGAAGGGGAATTACGTAAGGTTGGTGAAGGCGCTCCATAGGCGCCGCTTCATTCCCATTGGGTCGGGAAACAATCGGCGCACCCTCGTTCACGTTAATGACGTTAGCCGGGCGGCTGTGCTCGCCGGCAGCCATCCAGACGCTGGTGGCAGGACGTATAACGTATCCGATGGTAAGGTTCACACCATGCAAACAATTATCTCCGCGATATGTGAGGCACTGGGACGTCAGCCGTCGCCTGTTTCGCTCCCCGTTGGTCCCGTACGGGTAGCGGCAGGGATATCGGAAGACGTAGCCCGGCTTGTGGGATTCCAAGCACCTATCGGACGCAAAACCATCGCTAAATATACCGAGGACGTGGCTGTTCGCAGCGATAGAATTCAGGCGGAGTTGGGATTCGTACCAGAAGTGGATCTGGCGACAGGATGGCGCACGGCGGTTGCCGAGCTCACTCAGTCGGAGGATCTGTGATAGACATTGCTTCACCATCCATAACAATGCAGGGACAGGATGGTTGGTGGACGGTTGAATCCGGTCTTGTAGCGGCGGTTAACGAGATCATCCAGGTCATTTATTATTGGTGGCGGTATAGTGTGGCCCCCTGGCAGGGAGGCGGGATCCCGGTGATGCCTTTGATTGCTACGGGTATAAGTGCGTTGGTGTTGTCTTATTTTGGTGTGGCCGAGATGCGTCGCTGGGCGGAGCGACGGCTTATTCTGGATATACCCAACGAGCGCAGTTCCCATTTTGTGCCCAAGCCATTGGGTGGCGGTCTCGCGGTCGTGAGTGTAACCCTGGTAGGCTTGATACTCCATCACCTCTTTTATCTCTCCTCGGCTTCGCTCATAGTATTCATCTACGTTCTGGGGGCAGTTCTTATTGCGGGTGTTGGCTGGTGGGATGATCTGCATTCACTGTCCAGTCTGTCGCGGTTTTCTGTGCATAGCCTGAGCGCCGTTTTCGCAATATGGGTACTGGGCTGTCCAGCCAACGTCGATCTACCGGCGTGGGGGAGTGTTGAGATAGGCTGGTTAGGTATCCCCCTAACGTTTCTGTGGATTGTGGGGCTTACCAACGCCTACAACTTCATGGATGGTATTGATGGCATGGCTGGTAGTCAAGCGGTGGTAGCAGGAATGGGGTGGTTGATCCTCGGGTGGCTTGGAGATCTTCCCCTTGTGGTCGTACTCGGTTTGCTGTTGGCTGCGACTAACTTGGGTTTTCTTGCTCATAATTGGCACCCGGCCCGTATTTTCATGGGGGACGTGGGAAGTGGGTTCTTGGGGTTCACCTTTGGGTTCCTCGCGGTCATAGCTGCTAACAGCGATCCGAAGTTTATGGTTTTGGGAGCCACACTTGTCTGGCCCTTTATCTTTGATACGGTTTTTACTATCTTGCGCCGCCTTCGGTATCACGAGAATATATTTGTCGCTCATCGCTCACATCTCTATCAGCGATTGGTTATTGCCGGTTACAGTCATCGCTTTGTCACACTCATTTACGCTGGTTTAGCGATGATTGGCTTAGCATTATCGGTGGCGTGGCTGCAAGAGGTGCCGGGTAGTGGCACGGCACTGATGATTACGATACCCTTACTCTGTCTTGGTCTTTGGGTCTTTGTCGCGTTTTTTGTGGAGAGGACACGTTTTTCCCCTGGTGGGAAGGACCCTGCACTCTGAAAGGACCTTGTACTGGTCCGCCCCGGCTGCGATCCGTCTGAATCTGAAGTGCGTGCAGTTGCCGAATGTGCTTAAGCCGGGTATGATAAAGATATCTGACCGACATTATGCATTTTAACCCGGATCTATCTGGAGTGCTCAAGTGGGTCAATCTTCTTTAACAGGAGCCTTTCGTGGCTAGACCCAGAGGGTAATCGCGGGGACAGCTGCTTTTCATCGATCTCAGTCAAGGGGGTAGCGTTGGGGAATTCTAAGAAGGTTGACTGCAGTTTTCTGCTGCGCCTACGCAATCGTTATTTGCTCCTCATCGATCTCGTGGCTCTGGCATTCGCTGCCTATTTTTCTTTCGTCGTGCGGCTGGAACGTTGGAATTTGAGGAGCTTTCAACTGACGGCCTTGATCTTTACCGGTGTTGCGGTCTTGACCAAGATCCTGGTCTTTTTTCTGATGGGCGGTTATGCTCGTTATTGGCTCTTCGCCAGCCTTCCTGAGCTTTTCGTTATCGCCGAAGCTACCTTATTGGCTGAACTCTTGACGACCGTCCTGGTCTTCGGAGGAGCGCCCTTGGTTGGTTTTCGACCCCCTCCCAGATCCATTCCCTTTCTGGACCTCTTCTTTGGAAGCGTCGCTATGGCGTTGCCCCGTCTGGGGCTGCGTGCCTATCATTACTTCTACCTGCGACGGACCCATAAGGGCTCCGATCGCCCCTTGAAACGAGTCATGATCGTGGGCGCTGGTGAGGCGGGTTGGCTTGTCCTTCAGGAGATCCGCAAGAATCCAAGGCTGGGCCTTAGCCCTGTTGGCTTTGTCGACGATGATCGCTCGAAGCGCAATCTCCTCATCCACGGGGTGCGCGTGTTAGGTCCCATCGAGGAGATACCCCGTCTTGTTGATGAGTATGGGATACAGCAGGTGCTCATCGCTATCCCCAGCGCCGACGCTTCCGAGATGCGACGTATTGTCGAGTTCTGCCGTCAGGCCGAGGTTGAGGCCTTGACGCTGCCCGGGGTCTACGACCTCATTGCCGGTAATGTTCAGATCCAGCGCTTCCGCCCTGTCCGGGTGGAGGATCTTCTGGCGAGGGAGCCTGTGAACACTGACACCACCCAGGTTCGTCTCTTATTGAAGGGCCGACGGGTGTTGGTCACCGGCGCTGGTGGCTCCATCGGCTCTGAGCTCTGCCGGCAGATCGCTGCTTGTGTTCCCTCTGCTTTACTACTCCTCGGTCATGGGGAGAACTCCATATTCCACATTCACAACGAACTGAGACGGAAGTTTCCCCAGCTTGATGTCCGTCCCCTCATTGCCGACACACGGGATCGAGGGCGCATCGAGCAGATCTTCGCGCAGCATCGTCCGCAGATCGTCTTTCACGCGGCGGCGCACAAGCATGTGCCCTTGATGGAGGCCAATCCCACGGAGGCTGTGACCAACAACGTGGGGGGTACCCTGAACCTGTTGAGAACAAGCGAGAGTTACGATGTTCGGACCTTTGTCATGATCTCGACCGACAAAGCGGTCAACCCTACCAGCGTGATGGGGGCGACCAAGCGCGTGGCCGAACATCTGGTCCAGGAGACTGCGCTGCGGACGGGTGATTGTTACGTCGCTGTCCGTTTTGGCAACGTACTGGGTAGCCGGGGCAGCGTGGTCCCCCTGTTCGAGAGTCAGATCCACAGCGGAGGTCCGGTGACTGTCACTCACCCTGAGATTACCCGCTATTTCATGACCATCCCTGAGGCTGTGCAGTTGGTGCTTCAGGCGGCGGCCCTGGGACATGGCAGTGAAGTCTTCGTATTGGACATGGGGGAGCCCATCAGGATTGTTGATTTGGCCCGTGACATGATCCGGTTGGCCGGTTTTGAGGTGGATGAAGATATTGAGATTGTCTTCACCGGCCTGCGACCGGGCGAAAAGCTTTACGAGGAGCTCTTTCTCGACGACGAGCACTACCAACGCACCTTGCATGAGAAGATCTTTGTCTCTCGCAACGGTCTGGCGCCGACCAGTGTCACCTCACGGGTCGAAGCGTTATTGGCGATCGCGGAGAAAGGGGACGTAGAGAAGATCCTGGCAGCTCTACGCGCGCTCGTCCCTGAGTGTCAGGATACCTTTGGTGAGCAGGCCAGGACCATGGCTGTTCGGGAATGAAGGGTACGTTTCAACGAGGGAAAAGCTCAGTGTTTAGGCAACTTGATGCGGATCTGTAATTTTGGCCTTCATAAATTACCTTTCCTTTCTGTAAATCAGTGGATGCAGAAGCATCCATTTTTTTGGTTTCGCAGTTGTGGGTATAATAGCCAGGACTCAGCCGGGTCTACGTCATTACTATAAAGAACAACTTTTCTCGATAAGGATATCATGAATCATTCTGCGAGAGGCTTGAATAACACGATTGTCTGGTGTGTTGTTATCATTGGTATGGCATTGCTCGTTGGCGTTGGTGTTGCATTGATGGCCGGAGGTGGTGGCCTGGCTTTACCCTTTTCCTCGACCGATCTTCCCCCGACGTTGCTGCCATCACCGACCTTTTCACCCACTCCGATCCCTACCGCGACGACTACACCTACCCCAAGATTACCCACGCCCACGCCCACATCCACCGCGACCCCGATTCCGGCTACTACGCCTACATCTACGCCTTCCCGTCCTGGTTCGATAGTGACCGACCTCCAGGGGGATCTACTTGACTACGAGACGCTCGTACCCGTCACGCTTACTGTGCCCGAGGCGGATATACAGACTACCTGTTTCGATGCAGAATCTCACCTGGTGGACACCTTGCCCCCGGAGATCGCGGAGCAGATCGCCGGGGGGAGGGAGGATAGCCTGGTGCTCTGGACTACGTTGCACGCTCCTGTGCCTATAACCCCCACCCGGCTTTCTTATTGGCTTTTCGCCCTGGATACCGATGCCGATCTGGATACCGGACGACCGGTCGGTGATGGTGCCATCAATCCCGATTTGGGTGCCGAGTTGACGGCTGGGATCTACAGCGACCCTGGGAGTGGCATCCAGTTCCAACCTTACCTGCTTGTCTGGGACGCCGCCGAGGGGGATATGGTACGCCATGCCTTTGCTGCCGAGCTGGCCTTCACGCCAGACCGCAGGACCATTATTCTGGCTCTCCCCCGCGAACCTCTGAACGAGGTTCTGGTCGAGGTGGCGCAGGTGGTGCCCCGGTGGGAGGGGATAGTGGGGCGTGCTGCGACTCTGGCAAGCAGCGAGTTGGGACTCGTGGTCGATTTCTGCCCCAATCTACCGTCTAATTAGAGTCCTCGGAGATCCATTGTGAGACGTTCCACCCTGGAGCCTGTCCTTATCGTCGAGACACTCCTGTTGGCGGCCAGTGCCCCCTTCTGGTTGTTCCCCACTCGCTTCCCCTACGCTACGCTGGGGATGTTGCTTATCTCTGCACTCTGGTGGGCTGCCCGCTGGGTAATCGATGGACGTACTTTTTCCACATCATCCTTCAATGGAGCACTGCTTCTCTGGGGCGTGGCGGTGGGCGTAGGGACAACCGTCACGGCTTTTCCGGATCTTACCCTCTCCAAGACTGCGGGGCTTCTATTGGGCCTGGCTGCGTGGCGTTATCTTGTCATTGTTGTCGAGGATGAGCGGAGGTTGCGATGGGCCGTCGCGGGTTTTGTGGCGGTGGGTGTCAGTGTCGCCTTTATCGGTGTGTTGAGTGCGCGATGGGGGGCCAAGGTTCCCGGCCTTCAGTCGCTGATCGAGCACCTACCGCCGCAGGTGGTCTCTCTACCTGAGGCGCCTGAGCGGGGTGTGAGTGCCAATCAACTGGCCGGCGCATTGGTGATCTACCTTCCACTGGTGTTAAGCGGTTTCCTGGGCTACATTTTACCAGAGCGTGGATCGGTTACTGTGGACGTGCAACGAGAAAACCGATGGCTGCGCACCGTTGGTATCGTGGGTACCTTCGTGGGCCTGGCTGGTCTACTGATACTCACACAATCGCGGAGCGGATGGGTTGGTGGGGTAGCCGGTGTGCTCGTGTTGGCGCTCCTCTGGGCTTTCTCCGGCGAAACACGGTGGCCGAAGTGGGCGAGCCTCATAATCATCGTCACATTGGGAGTCATTACAACGATATTACTATGGAGGGTGGGTCCGGATCAGATCGTTGCACTGTGGGACCAACACGGTGGCGTCGATACAGAGATCGTAGGCCAGATCTCTCTTTCAGGTCGGGTGGAGATCTGGAGCCGGGCGCTCTACGCTATTCAGGATTTCCCCTTCACCGGCTGCGGGTTGGGTACCTTTCGCGAGGTTATCTGGATCTTGTATCCGCTTTTCACTATCGAGTCCGGTAGTGATATTGCCCACGCGCATAACATGTTTTTACAGGTGGCCGTTGATACTGGCTTGCCGGGTCTTATTGCCTACCTGGCCTTGTTGGGGATCGCGGGAACGGTGGGTTGGCGAATAGCGAAGCGTGATCGCCGGCTGCGCCCGTTGGCTTTGGGGTTGGTAGCTGGGCTTATTGCCCTACACGTTTACGGTTTGACTGAGGCGCTGGCGCCGGGTTCCAAACCGGGGCTAATTTTCTGGTTGGCCCTGGGTCTATTGGCGGTGATGGAGCGGCTCTCGAAATAGCGCTGAAGCTTGCTGGAAACCCAATCCATGATATGATGCATCTGCTGTCATGGTATCTGTTCTGAATTACTGGTTTTTGTCCTTTTTCAGGGGAGCCCTATGCAGATACTGAAAAGTTTATGGGGTGTGATCGGCTCAGTAATGGATACCATCACAGACGCCATGGTGTGTCTATAGGGCATACAAGGAGGGGTGGGATGGAAGATAATCTCACGATGGACGTTGATATACGTGCTTATTGGTTGATCGTCCGTCGTTGGTTATGGTTGATTGTCTTGGCCGCCGTGCTGGCCGGGGGGACGGCTTATGCCGTTAGCAGGTGGATGGTGGAGCCCATCTACCGAGCGTCGGTGAGCATGGTTATCCAGCCCAGCAGCTCCCTTTCTGGCTCCGACTACGCCGATATTCTGGCGGGACAACGTGCAGCAGCCACCTATGCTGAGATGCTTCAGGCGGCTCCTCTCCAAGAGGAGGCCTTGCGCCAGGCAGGATATACTGAGGATTACCTGGAGAATTATGATCGCCCCTATGCTCTGGCGGTGCAGCCGGTGCGGGATACCCAGGTCGTTGAGGTTGTGGTCGAGAGCGCCGATCGCCAGTTCACTGCTAATTTTGCCAACACCTTGGTTGAGACCTTTATCGAGCAGAACCAGGAGCGCCAGGCCTCTCGTTATCGCAACACGCAGGAGCGTCTCGCAGAGCAGATTCGAAGTCTTGAGGAGGACATCGCGCGTCTCAAGACGCGGTTGGATGAGACGACCGATTTCACGGAACGGGCCCAGATCGAAACCCAGATCACCCAGCTTCAAGACTCCCTCTCCCGTCTCTCGGCCGCCAATCAGACTGTACAGCTCGCCGAGTTGCAAGCCATGGACCTGGTGAGCGTCATTGAGCCGGCCCAGGTACCCAGAGGACCCGTGCGTCCCCGTGTCATGATGAACGCGCTGCTGGCGACCGCCGTGGGGGGCATGGTGGCTTTGGGCGGGGTCTTCTTGCGTGAGTACCTTGATACCAGTGTCAGAAGCACCGAGGAGGCCAAGGCTCTTGTTCGGGCGCCCGTGCTTGGTCAGATCTGGTATGAACAGGATATTGCAAGCGCTAACGGAACGGGCCAATCTCAGATTGTTACCCAGCGCCCCTTGTCACTGACGGCCGAAGCTTATCGTCTCCTGCGAGCAAATTTGCAATTTGCTGCCATCGACGGTCCTCTAGAGGTGATCCTGGTCACGAGTCCGGCGCCTGCTGAGGGGAAATCTACGGTGGCGCTCAACCTCGGCTTGGCCCTGGGTGCAGCCGGGAAACGCGTGATCCTCATCGACGCCGACCTCCGTCGGCCCAAGATTTACCATTATGCAGGCATTGAGCAACGGGAGCCAGGTCTCAGTGAGATCTTATTGGACCGTGATCTAGATCTCAAGAATTATCTCCGACCTATTAAGGGTGTGGAGAACGTCTTTGTACTCCCGCCGGGACGTCTTCCGCCCAATCCAACAGAGATGCTGGGATCGCGTCGTATGGCCGAGGTTCTGGATCGACTTCGAAAACTGGATAATGTCGTCGTGATCATTGATTCACCTCCCATACTGGCCGCCGCCGATACAACGCTTCTGGCTTCGCAGGTTGACGGCGTTCTGATGGTCCTGGAGGCGGGTGAGAGCGATCGCCGTATGGTCGGTCAAGCCGTGGAGCAGCTGCAACGTAGTGAGGTGCGCCTGTTGGGCTCGGTCCTTAACAAGGTTCCCACCGATGGCAAGGGCGGTTACTATTACTACTATTATTACTACTCCGATAAGCAGCAACAGGGATTCTCCTGGCCCTGGTCCCGGAATAAGCGCCGAAGAAGCCACCGCAAACACAGGGCAAAACAGGATACGTCTTCCTCTGAATCCAATGCTTGAGAGGCCCCAACCGTGATCGATGGGTGGGGGGTATTATCTAACGCCCTGTGGATTGTGGGGCTGTCGATACTCCTCGCTTCCTGGAGCATGGCCTACTATAAGTCTCGTCGCTCTGAGCAGCGTGTGGGCGAGATCTTCCGGCGCGAGGATTATGCCTGGGCCACCACCGTTGGTTTCGTGCTCTTCTGTGCGGGTCTGGCTGCGACAGAGTCGCGGATCTGGGCGCGGGTGCTCTGGGTAGTTCTGAGTATCGCTTTTCTTGGAGAGCGGGTTTACGCTTGGTGGCAGGGCTCTCAGACTCTCGGAACCGAAGCGACTGGAGAGAAAAAATAGATACAATCCTTCTTAAAGTTGCTCCTTACGGTTTTGACAGGGAGCCCATTCAGAAGGCCGCCGAGATCCTCAGAGCCGGCGGCCTTGTTGCTTTCCCCACCGAGACCGTTTACGGGCTGGGGGCCAATGCTCTAGATCCAGAGGCGGTCCGGGGAATTTTTGCAGCCAAGGAGCGTCCCGCCTACGATCCTCTCATTGTACACTTGTACTCGGCTGCAGATCTGGGCAGGGTGGTGCAAGAGGTTCCACCGCTGGCCCTGGAACTGGCTTCACATTTCTGGCCTGGGCCGCTGACGCTGGTGCTACCGCGATCCGGGGCGGTTCCGGATGTGGTCACCGCCGGAGGGGAGACGGTCGCGGTGCGAGTGCCGTCTCACCCCGTTGCCCGGGCACTCATCCGGGAGGCGGGTGTGCCTGTGGCTGCGCCCAGCGCCAACCGCTTTGGCCAACTGAGCCCTACGCGCGCGGAGGATGTCCTCGCTGATCTTGAGGGGCGCATCGATCTCATTCTCGATGCCGGTCCCACGCCTGTGGGCGTTGAATCTACCGTGCTTTCTTTGGTGACCCCGATTCCCACCATCCTTAGGCCGGGCGGTGTGAATCGTGAGGCTTTGGAGGCTTTGCTAGGACGCGTGGCGGTGCGTTCCCAGCCGGTGGAGCCGGAGGAGGTTCAGGTTTCCTCCCCGGGAACGCTGCCGCAACATTATGCTCCTCGGGCCAAACTCATCCTATATCGGGGGGAGCGTGGGCCGATGTTGCAGGTCATGCGCGATGAAGCCCTACGCCTGCGGGCTGAGGGTCTGCGAGTAGGTCTTTTTCTGGCCGAGGAGGATCTGGATTTTTTTGCCGGGTTACCTCTCATCCTCCGTGCTGCCGGTCCCGAGAAACAGCTGGAAAAGGTGGCTCAGCATCTCTTCTTCACCCTCCGCGCTCTCGATAGGGCTCAGGTCGACATCATCCTGGCACGGGATTTCGGCGCCGCCGGGTTGGGGCTTGCGATCCGCGACCGGTTGAGCCGGGCCGCGGGAGGGGGCGTGGTCGATGTGGGTGAAGCCTGAGGCGTAGACTCTCTCTTTGGTGTTACGGACAAGGGACGGGCCGCGGCCCGTC
>JBNGDR010000046.1:0-10257 GCA_049975685.1 Anaerolineae bacterium | reverse complement strand
GCTGTTGAGAGAGATTGTGCTTTTGATCAAGGAGACCTTCGGTTACTATCAGGTTACCGTAGGTTTGATCGAGGGGCAGGAAATTGTCTTCAAGGCAGGCGCTAAATCTGATCGCCTTGAAGTCCCATTCTTGCCGCCGCCGTTGAAGGTAGGTGGAAGGGGTATCACAGCCTGGGTGGCTGCTTCCGGGAAGCCGCTTCTGGTGCCGGACGTGAGTCAGGAGCCGCGCTATGTTTTCTTTCCCGATGCGAGCGAGACACAATCGGAGTTGGCCGTGCCATTGAAGACAAAGACCGGCATCCTCGGTGTGTTGAACATTGAGAGCGATCGGTTGGACGCCTTTGACGAGAGCGATGTACAGATCCTTGAGTCGTTGGCTAATCAGGCCGCCATTGCTATTGAGAACGCCTGGCTCTACGAACAGGCCCGACGGCTGGCGGTGGTTGAAGAGCGTCAACGGTTGGCTCGCGAGCTCCACGACTCGGTGACGCAGGCGCTTTACGGCGTGACGTTGTACGCCGAGGCTGCGGCGCGTCAACTCACGGCACAGCGGGTGGACCTGGCGACCAACCATTTGCAGGAGCTGCGGGAGACGGCCCAGGAGGCCTTGCGCGAGATGCGCTTGCTCATCTTCGAACTGCGCCCCTCGGTGCTGGAAAGTGATGGGTTGGTGAACGCGTTGCGCTCACGTCTGGAGGCGGTGGAGGAGCGGGCGGGTCTGGGTATCGAGTTCGACGTGCGGGGAGAGGTGGTTATGCCTTCCAGTGTCGAAGAGGGACTGTACCGGATCGCACAGGAAGCCCTCAATAATGCACTTAAGCATGCATCTGCTCACAATGTCAGCGTACGGTTGAACTGTGACGATGACTGGGTGATTCTGGAGATTGTTGACGATGGCATCGGCTTTGATTCCAGTGCGGCGGTCAAGGGCGGTGGGCTGGGCCTGGATGGGATGATAGAACGCGCTACCCGGATGGGCGGGGAAATATCGTTAAATAGTGAGCCGGGGGCAGGAACCAGGGTCCGGGTGGAGGTGCCGCGATGAGAGAACCGGGAGAGAGGGAATAAACCATGGAGCATAAGCCCATTCGTGTTCTGGTCGTGGACGATCATGTCATTGTGCGTAAGGGGATCCGCGCCCTGCTGGCGACTGAGGAGGGGATTGACGTAGTCGGTGAGGCGAAGGATGGCCAGGCGGCCTTGGAAAGTATCAGGGCCTTATGCCCTGACGTTATTCTGCTAGATCTGCTCATGCCGAAGCTGGACGGCATCGAGGTGACGCGCCAGGCCATTGCCGAAAATCCCAGAGCCAAGATCCTGGTACTGACCAGCTTTGCGGCTGATGACAAGGTCTTTCCCGCGATCAAGGCCGGTGCGCTCGGTTACCTGCTCAAAGACACCGAGCCGGAGACGTTGGTGCGCGCTATTCACCAGGTCCACCGGGGCGAATCCTCACTGTCGCCGACCATCGCGCGCAAGGTGCTTCAGGAGCTCTCACACCCATCGGACCGCCCACCGACAGCAGATCCGCTGACAGAACGCGAGCTTGAGGTCTTGCAAGTCGTCGCCAAGGGCAAGAGCAACCAGGAGATTGCGGACGTGTTGGTCATCAGCGAGGCTACAGTGCGCACACACGTGAGTAATATCCTGGGTAAGCTGCATCTGGCGAGCCGCACCCAGGCCGCGCTTTACGCTTTACGGGAGGGCTTGGCTTCGCTCGACAACTCTGAAGTTATCGGATGATATAATTCATCTACAACATTTATCGTAGATCTCTATTAGCTGGGTGGAGAAAGACCGTCTCGAAGACGGTCTTTTTGCTTACGGCGGATCAATGCTTCTTCTGATGACACCAGGCCACGCTTCTGATAGAGTGCAGATATAGGGCGAGGATTCTACATTCGGAACTTGTTGTGTAGAGAGAGGTGCTACTATGATCCTGAAAAATGGCGAAGGGAAAGTCCGTTTGGTATGGTATTTGTTCTTGCTTGTGGTTCCCTTTCTCCTGGCGGCTTATCTGCTTCGGTACGTCCCTATACGAGTCCAGACGCGAGTCCTCATGAAGCAGGGTCTTTCAGGAGCGGCATCACTATCACAAGCAGAGCATATGTTTCTGGAATCCCCGATAGGAGCATCGATATTAGGTATTGTTCAAGGGTTGTCATGGTACGCGTTGGTATGGTTGCTCATACGGTTCATCGAGAAACAACCCTGTGCCTTGAGAAATTTGGGCTTGACGCTTAACCGCAGAAGCTTTACGCTAACTATCTCTGGGTTCCTCTTGGGGTTGCTTATGTATTACGGATATTTTATCGCTGGCAGCATTTTGGGCCAACCACAGTTTGCATGGTCTCCGGCGAGACTGGGGATAATCCCCATCATCTTGGTGTCATTGGATATGCTTGCCAATGGTTTTGGTGAGGAGACAGCGTTCCGCGCATTCTGGCAAAGGCTAGTGGTTGACCGTCACGGTCTGTGGTTTGGTATATTCCTTGCCAGTACTTCATTTGTAGTCCTCCACCTCCTCATGGCTCATTTCACAGCCATTGCCCTATTGGCCAGCATCTTATTGGCATGCCTCTACGGGATTCTATATGTTTGGACAGATTCGGTCTTCTTGGTTGGGGCCATGCATGCTATATTTAATCTGGCTCCAAGATTATTGGATCAGTGGCCCTCGGATATTGGCCTGCTCGTTGTCAACGGCCTTGCTCTGGTTATAGCAGTCATCGCCTTTGTATCGAAAGAGGACAGGCGCCCAATAACATCTTGGGTTCCATCCAGGTAGAAACTTGCCTGCGTGTCCCATACTGAAACTCAGATGAAACACACCCATATCCGATTGGCGATTTACGCGGAAAGGTGGTATTATAGCGGCGATAAGATAGTGTTTGGTTAGAGGGCGCGCGAGGCCGTAAGCCACACACAACGATCAAACGGGGTGGGAGTAAGCTATGCCGACGTTCTTATTCACCGATATTGAGGGCTCCACCAGCTTATGGTCCCGCTATCCTCACATTATGAGAGAGGTTCTCTCGCGTCACGATCGGTTGATTGGAGATCTGGTTACCGAACACGGAGGCCGGGTCGTCAAACACCTGGGCGATGGCCTCTTCGCCGTCTTCAACGGGGGGGAGCCGCTGGCTTGCGCCATCGAGATTCAGCGGCGATTAGGGAAGCAGGACTGGGGCGAGGTTGACGAACTGCGAGTACGCGTAGCCCTGCATACGGGCGTGGCAGAGCAGCGGGAGATGGATTACTTCGGCCTGGAGGTGAGCCGCACGGCGCGGTTGCTCTCCGCCGGTTGGGGTGGGCAGATCTTGTTGACCTGCGAGTTGGCGCGCGCTGCCCAGTTACCTCCAGAGGCTGCACTCCACGACCTGGGCAATCACGTCCTCAAGGATTTGAGTGCTCCTCTGCATATTTACCAGCTACTCCACCCCGATCTGCCTTTGCAAGAGTTTCCACCGCCGCGGACCCTCAGCGCTCATCCGCATAACCTGCCACCGCAACCCACGCCC
Source organism: Anaerolineae bacterium (assembly GCA_049975685.1). GTDB lineage: Bacteria > Chloroflexota > Anaerolineae > B4-G1 > SLSP01 > DAOTVC01. Next base: position 6,736 of record JBNGDR010000046.1, on the reverse strand, counting down.
TTTGTCGGGCGAACACGAGAGCTGCAAGAGATCGCGGCCTGCCTGGCGGACCCGACCTGCCGCCTCTTGACCCTCGTGGGGCCGGGCGGGATAGGGAAAACCCGGCTGGCGCTGCAGGCTGCCGCTGCCCACGTCGAGATCTTTGATCACGGGGTCTATTTCGTTCCCCTGGAAGCGCTGAGTTCGGCCGAGTTTGTGGTGGCAGCCATCGCTGAGGCGCTAGATTTCTCCTTTTACCAGCGTGACGTGCCGCAGCGTCAACTCTTCAGCTACTTGCGGGAAAAACAGGTACTTCTTGTCTTGGATAACTTCGAGCACGTTATGGAGGGTGTATCGTTGGTATCCGAACTCCTCACACACGCGCCCCGGATCAAGGTGTTGGTCACTTCCCGGGAACGGTTGAATGTGCGGGGGGAGTTGACCCTCACCGTCGAGGGCATGGATTTTCCCACTGAGGCATCGGCGCCCGACATCGAGCTCTATTCGGCCGTGCAGCTCTTCCTCCAGTATGCCCACCGGGTGAAACCCTCTTTCACTCTGACGCCGCAGCGGCGCGCCGCCGTCGTGCAGATCTGCATGCAGGTACAGGGGATGCCGTTGGCGCTGGAGCTCGCGGCTTCCTGGTTGCGGGTGCTTACCTCCGAGGAGATCGTCACCGAGATGGAGGAGAGCACGGATTTTCTCAGTAGTTCTCTCCGTGACGTACCGGAGCGCCATCGCAGCCTACGGGCCGTCTTCGAATATTCCTGGCAGCTCCTCAACGAGGCTGAACGGAGCACTATACGGGGGTTAGCGGTCTTTCAGGGTGCTTTTCGGCGCAAGGCCGCCTTCGCCGTGCTCCGCGAACCGGGATCGAGCATGCGTTCGCTGGCATTGCTCGAAGTCCTGGCTGCCCTCGTGGATAAGTCTTTGTTACAACGCCGCGTTGATGGTATGTATGCCATGCACCCACTGTTGCACGAATATGCCCGGGAGAAGCTCCAGTCCGTCCCGGACCAGGAACGGCAGATTCGCCAGCGTCACAGCGCCTACTATGCGGATTTTCTTCAGCAACGCTCGGCAGATCTCGAGGGAGCGGAGCAACGTGCCGCGCTCACTGCAATCGCTGAGGTGCTGACGGACATTCGTGAGGCCTGGCTGTGGGCAGTGGAGGAACGGCAGGTGGCATTATTGGAGCAAGGTCTCCATGGTTTGGGTCGCTTTTTCTCTCTCAGTGGGCGTAATCAGGAGGGGATTCCCCTTTTCGAATCCGCCATCGCCGCCCTGGAACCCTTTTCCACCCGCGAAACAGAAACCGTGCGCGGATGGTTGCTGGCTCACGCTGCGAATCTGGCGACTAATCTGGCGGGCGCTGAACAGGCGCAGGCGCTGACAGAGAAGGCATTGACTCTCAACCGTCGCCTGGGGATTGCTTCTGCCAGTGCTCTCGCATTGAGCGCTCAGGGCCGCCTGGCCTGGCTTCAGGGTAGATATGAGATTGCCCTTGAGTGTTATCAGGAGGCTCTGGATCTCTATACTGTTGCAGGGGATCTCGGCGGGCAGGCCCGAGTCCTGGATAACCTGGGTGCCACGGCCTGGACTGTGGGCGAGTATGATGCGGCACGCTCCTACTTCGAGCGTAGTCTTGAACTTTACCGTAAAAGGGATAATCCTCATGGTATAGCTTCGATGCTGGACCATCTTGGCGTTGTGGCGCGCGATACCGGCGATCTTAAGAGGGCACGCGAGTTTTTTGAGCAGAGCTACGAGAGCATGAAATCGCTGGGCGCACGTATGTCATTGGCTTACACGGCCAACCATCTGGGTGGGGTTATCGCGATGGCCGGCGATCTGGAGGAGGCGCAGCCCTACTTCGAGCAGTGTATCGCCCTCGGAAAAGAACTAGGAGAGCAGCGCATTGTAGCCTACACGCTTTACGATTGGGCGGATGCTCTGGAGGAGAACGGTGATACCACAGCCGCGCTCTCGATGCTTGCAGAAAGTGAGAAGTTGTTTGAGGCACTCGGGGATCCTTTTGGAGAGATCCCTATGAAGGTGTTATTCGGTAATATGGCTTTGCAAAGCGGTGATCTGGAAGGAGCGCGGAGCCATTACCTCGACGCAGTGAATACCGCTGTCGCTGTTCAGAACCTCCGTTTGGTCTCTATGTCGCTTACCAGCTGGGCCCGGTATCTCGTGGCTATGGAGCGTTGGCTGCCGGCCGTGGAGATCTTAGGATTTGTGGAAACCTTGCCCGGTGATTCGCCGGAGGCCCGCGAGACCTGGGAGGAGTTGTTGGCTCAACTGCGGACCCTATTGCCCGCCGATACATTTTCCAAAGCCCTGGAGAGAGGGCGGGTTGCGGATCTCTCGGAGATTTACCCGACCGAAGAGCTGGCTCCCTAGAAAATTGTACTTTCTTGCACTGATCAGATTCCCAAATGCTGAAGGTCGGGAATTGGTGTATACTACAGGGAGAACCGATCAATCCAAAACCGTAAATCCTGGGAGTGTAGGAGATGTCACACCCATATAGACATGACCGACCGACCATCGGGATATTAGCTGGTTGGCAGTTTTCCTGGACCGCGACGCCTCTCAGTTACCTTGAGCCCATCTTTCGGGGGGCCTGTCTTGCGGCACAGGAGATGGAATGCAACCTGATCCTGGGATGTGGTATGGGATCGTGGACTAACCGGCGCGCATCGTTGCGCCCTGCCTGGCCCCTCGTCTCCCCAGGGACCGATTTCGTACCTATCGGTCCCTGGAATACCGACGGACTCATTGCTATTAATCCGCTACATTCCCCGGAACGCTCACGCTACGTCCAGGATTTGATCGCTGCCGGGCATCCGGTGCTCTTCATCGCCTCTGGAGAGGAGGGCCCCAAGGTTTCGGCGGACAATCGAGGCGGTATCCTCGAAGCGGTGGCTCATCTTGTTGAACACGGGCACAGGGATATTGCCTTCATCGCGGGCACATCGGGGGACCTGGAGGGGGATTCCGGGGAGCGCTTACGCGCCTATAACGATGCTGTGACGATGTACGGGTTGTCGGATGATCCCCGCCTGGTGACCTGGGGCCGACACGTTTACGAGGGCGGGTATGCTGCCATACAGGAGCTACTGGCTTCGGGTGTGGCTTTCACCGCTGTCGTTGCAAGTAACGATGAATCGGCCCTGGGTGCGATGCAGGCGCTCAGGGAGGCGGATTTAAGCGTTCCTCAGGACGTGGCTATCATCGGTTTTGATGATCGACCGGAGAGCGCCGTTCAGGATCCTCCCCTTAGCAGTGTGCGGGTCCCCTTGCGAAAGATCGGTTATCTCGCGGTCGAATCGCTTTTTGAATACGTGACCGGCCGGATTCCGAGTCTGGAATCTCTCAGGGTTCCAACTCATCTGGTGGTGCGTGGTTCGTGTGGCTGTTGTCGGAGTCACGGACGGGCTGCGAAGCCTGAGAATATCGTGTTGCAGACGGAAGGGACACATAGTGCCGCCGACCTTGAACAATTGGTGAGTGATATGGCCTCCCCGATTCTTAACGAGGCCGAGCATCTGTCCGCTGATGAAGTTGAGGCCTTTTGTTGGTCCCTGGTCGATGCTTTCCTCAACAGTATAAACCAGAACGATCCTGTGATGTTTCAGGAAGCCCTGGAGACCGTCCTTCAACAGGTGATGACCCGTGGCGGCAAGTTACATACCTGGCAGATTGTTGTGTCACGCCTGGGCGAAGCCTTCGATACAGGTATGGTAAGCCATCCGCAATCGTCCACGCATGTTAACGCCCACGTAATGTTGGATCAGGCCCGGGTGACCATAAGTGAGAGCTTTCAGCGTCAATATCTTCAGCACGTGGTGGATCAGCGCTGGACGCTTAACCGTCTAGGGTCGTTAACCGCGCGCTTGCTCGCCGCTCTCGATGAGAATCAGGTCTACGAAGTTCTGACACACCACCTCCAGGCGATGGGGGTTCGTACGGGTTGGATTGCACTGTTCGAAGCTGAAAACCACGATCCAGTGGCCTGGACCACGTTACGCATCATTACTTCGCCAGAGCATCCGGTGTATTGTTTCCGTAGTCGCGAGTTTCCGCCGCCGGAACTGCTGCCCACAGAACATCCCTTCAGCCTTGCTCTCTTTCCCCTAACTGGGCCGCGCGGGCAAATGGGCTACATAGCGTTCGATACCGTCCATCTGACCCTTTACGGTGCTATTGCGCAGGAGGTGGCGACGGCGCTCAATAGTGCCCAACTCTACCGCGATGCCAGGGAAGGCCGCCGCCTGGCTGAGCAGGCTAACGAGCTTAAGAGTCGTTTCCTTTCCACGGTCAGCCATGAGTTGCGCACACCGCTCAACTTGATCATGGGCTTGAGTAGGATCCTTCTGGAGGAGAGTGACGAGAGCGATGTGCCCCTGCCAGAATCCTACCGGAAGGACGTTGAGCAGATTTATGCGAGTGCTCAACTCCTGGGCGGTCTCATCGGCGATGTGCTCGATCTGGCCAGCAGTGACGCCGGACAATTGCGCCTGGCGAAGGAGCTCGTAGATTTGAGCGAGGCTTTGCGTCTGGTCGCGGAAACCGGTCGCCAGTTGGCTGCACAGAAGGGGTTGACGTGGCATGCAGATTTACCCGGTTCTGGCCCCTGGGTGTGGGGGGATCTGACACGTTTGCGTCAGATCGTGCTTAATCTGGTTAACAACGCGGTCAAGTTCACGACGGAGGGTGAGGTGCGTTTGACCTTGGAGACCAGTTCCGATGCTGACTCCGACTCCGGCTTTGTCACCGTGTCCGTTTCTGATACTGGCCTGGGCATCCCCCCCGAGGAGCAGGCACTGATCTTCGACGAATTCCGCCGCTCCGAGCGCAGCATGGCGGGTGATTATGGTGGTCTCGGTTTGGGCCTGGCCATCTGCCGACGTCTGGTTGAGATGCACGGTGGCACCATTGGGCTTCACTCTTCGGGTGAGGAGGGCGCCGGTTCGACCTTCTTTTTTACCTTGCCGACGGTACAACCGCCAGCGGACCAGACTCAACCGTCGGATAGACCTACCTTCACCGCTGAAAGTGTCCTGGTGTTAACCCATCGGTTAGGGTGTAGTGCGCGTTTGCGTGAACATCTCTCGGAGCACGGCTTTGATGTGCAGACTGTGTTTGTCGATGAGGCCGCCGATTGGCTCTCGTGGTTGGTCATGTCACCGCCGGGGGCAGTGGTGATTGATGTAACTACCACACCCCACCAGGGCTGGTATGTGTTGAAATCCATAAAGGGCCACCCCCGGACCCGGCACTTGCCCGTTCTGTTTTGTTCGTTGTCCCAGGATGAGGGATCGGTGTTGGAATTTGACTATCTCACTAAACCCATCGAGCTGACTGATTTGAAGCGAGCGCTCGATCAACACTGGTTACCTTCTGGGGGTGATGACGATTTCAAGACGATTCTGGTCGTCGACGATGATCCGAACACGCTGGAGATGCATGCGCGGATCGTGCGGGCCAATTCACCGTCTCATCGCGTCTTAAAGGCGCATAACGGCCTTGAGGCGCTGGAGATTTTGGATCACGAAACTGTGGATCTCGTGTTGTTGGACTTGATGATGCCTGTGTTGGACGGCTTTGGCGTTCTGAAGGCCATGCGCAGTCAGGAAAAAACCCGCCAGGTACCGGTGATTGTATTGACAGGGCAGGTATTGACTGAGAAGGAGATGGAGCGTCTCAATCGAGGCGTGGCGACGGTGTTAAGTAAGGGGGTCTTCAGCCTTGAGGAGACACTGGCGCACGTCGATACTGTGCTGGAGCGCAGTCGCGAACTGAGCGCTGAAACGCAGCGCCTGGTCAGACAGGCGATGGCCTACATCCATGAGCATTACGCGGATCAGATTTCGCGTACGGATCTTGCCCAGTACGTCGCACTCAGCGAGGATTACCTCACTTTCTGTTTCCGCAAGGAGTTGGGTGTGACTCCCATCACCTATCTGAATCGCTTCCGGGTGAATCAGGCCAAAGATCTGCTCGTCCACACGAACAAGAGCATCACCGAGATTGCTCTGGATGTTGGGTTTTCCGATAGCAGCTACTTCAGCCGGGTTTTCCGGCGCGAGGTCGGGCTTTCCCCCACAGATTACCGTCACAACTGAATGTCTCTCTTCTGGAACTGGGAGATCAGACCCCCCGGCGCGCCCCCGTTCAGGGGGTGTGTTGTTTTGAGGGGATTCTCTTTTCCATTCCCGATAGCACGCCGGGGAATGTGGCGATGTCTATGAAATGTCCATATCCTCCTCGTTTTTCTTCTATCTGATCCCCAGACGGGTACTTACAATATAGGTAACAGGTTAACAAGGCCACCATTGAAATCTTTTCCCACGAAGTTGGACTCGTAACCTGTTTTTGGAAGCGCTTCCAAACCACGACTACGTGTGTCAGCAGTGCGACATGAAAGGAGGTGAGTCTTCAGAACAAGCCCTAACCACCCGATAGATGCACCATGTTACCAATGGCGTTGAACCGAAACTAATATATTTGAAGGAGGAAGAAAGATGAGAAGTAAATGGCTAAGTTGGATGAGTGTGATCCTGGTGACCCTTCTGCTGGTCACGGCCTGTGGTCCCACCGAGGCGCCCACCGCCGAGCCGACGGAGGAGCCCGCTGAGACGGAAGAACCCGCTGAACCTGAGGAGACCGAAGAGCCCGAGGAACCGATGGGAGAGGCCACGGAGATCCGGTGGTTCATCGGCCTGGGTGCCGGCGGCAACCCCGAGGA
>JBNGDR010000045.1:0-10298 GCA_049975685.1 Anaerolineae bacterium | reverse complement strand
CGTCTGAGACGTGCGCCGCACCTGGCGCCAGATGATCAACTCGAGAAATCTACGGATAGCGGTAGATGACCGCCTCATCCCAGCAGGCCCAGTCCTGAGAGGAGCTGGAGCCAGCCTCAACCTTGAGGATAAAATCGGCCCGTGACCCGGCGTAGGGCGTGAGATCCACGTCGATGGTCTCGAAGCCCTCACCGTAGGTGTGACGCACCTCACCAATCCAGAAGTTACCCCCGGCCTCCGATGCGCGAATCATCACCTTATAGGTGACATCACCGTTACCCGCGCCCTGGAGGAAGGCCACCGACGCGCGGAAGCGATCGCCCGCCTGCACACGGTAGCCGCTGCTATAGATGTCGGTGTAGGTGCCCCAGATCTCGCCGTTCGCCACCCACTTGGGATGGGTTTCCAGGGCCGTTCCCGAAATCGTCCCGCCGGTCTCCCAACGTCCCGAGGTCAGCCAGAGGGCAAACCCTTGGTCATCGGCCTCGTCACCTGGGAAAGGCAGGTTGCTCAGCGGCGGGCTACCCTGCCAGAGGGCGCGATCGGCCTTCGCCACCAGATCGTAGACGGTAATGGGGCTGACAACAGCGGTGCTCTTCTCCAGAACGTTGTTCGACTCGTCGGATTCGTCAACAGCACCGGCAATGTCTACCTGAGCCTTGCTGACAATGTTACCGTACGGGCTGCCGTAGGCGTAATCGCAGGTGAGGTCGGTGGTGGCCCCTGCGGTCAGTCCTCCCCCGACATTCCAGGAGCAGGAGGGACTGGCGAAATTCTTGCCACCCCACCATCGAACCTGGAAAGATCCAGCGCCACTGCCGCCTCGATTGCGAACGCGAAGGGTAACGTTAACCGGCATGTAGGCCACCGGCGCCGGATCGAAGGCGACCGACTCCACAACGAGGTCAGGCTCTGCAGGTGCACAGCTCACGTTGATCGTGGTACTCACCCGGCCGATCTCGGCGCCTCCTTCAGCGATAGCGATGAGGGTTACCGTTCGGCTGCCGTCAGGTGGTCCCGACCAGGTATAGGAGGTCGTATCGGCTTCCAGGTTGGCACTCAGCCCACCGGTCCCCTCCAGCCGGTAGCCGGCCTCCCCCCGCCCATCGGTCCAGGTGAAAGTAACCTGGGAACAGTCCCCGGCAACGGCGCCGGAGAAACCGGTGGGTGGTGCAGGCTCTTCAGTTGGCTCCGCTGTGGGCTCGTTCACCACGATCTGAACGTAGAAGAGGCCACCGAAACGGGTACCATCGGGCGCTTGAAGCTGCCAGTTGCTGCGATAAGTGCCTGAATCTGACGGTGCAACCATGTCGACACCTACCTCGACCTCCGCGCCAGGGGCGGTGGTGGGCATGGCAACCTCCGACGCCGTCCCAAGGGGCTCACCCGAAGCAAAGACCATCTTTGTGCCCGCCTCCCACTCACAGGTACCGCTGTTGCGAATGCGCCAGGTCTTGACGAAGTTCTCGCCGGGCACCATCGCGGTATTGTCGGGAATGGAAACGTCGGCAACGTAGGCAGCGCCCAGGGTGCAACCACTCTCGGTCGTCACAGGTGGCGACTCTGTTGACGTTGGAGGTGGGGCAGTCTCCTCTGTAGGGGCGGTCGTGGCCTCTTCTGAGGGAGTTGGGGTCTCCGTCTCCTTACCCGAGGGCGTAAGGAGGCTCACCTTGGTGGGCGGGGGTGTCTCCGCCGGCGTCTCGTCATCCCCAAAGAGAGAGCAGGCGGTGACAGATACCACAAGGATCCAGATCAGCAACAAGAATACGAGGTTTCTACGTGTTTTCATCGAGATTCTCCTTTCCATTGATATGCGAAGTCGCGGATTGCTATGTGTCTATAGTACAGAGTGCGGGGTCAGAAGTCAAGATAATGGGTAGGCAAAACTATGGTATGATGGAATATACTATCGGGCAAGGAATTCCCATGTGGTAGGTTACATCTTTTTCAAGGAGGCGAGAAATATCCATGACCAAGGACAACAAAATCTTCCACTTTGATCTGCTGGCGACGGAGGGGCAGGCCCGTGCCGGACTCTTTCATACCGCTCACGGTGCGGTGCCCACGCCCATTTTTGCGCCTGTGGGAACACAGGCCACCGTCAAGGCACTGACGCCGCGCCAATTGGAGGAGGTGGGTGCGGTGCTCGTGTTGGCGAACACCTACCACCTTTATCTTCGACCCGGCGACCACCTCATCGCCGAGATGGGCGGGCTCCACGCCTTCATGGGCTGGGATGGTCCTATCCTCACCGACTCAGGAGGCTTCCAGGTATTCAGCCTATCGGGACACGAGGGACAGAAGTCACTGCGCACTATCGACGACGACGGGGTGACCTTCCGATCCCACATTGACGGCTCCGAGCACCGCTTCACGCCAGAACGAGTGATGGAAATCGAGCAGAACCTGGGCGCCGACATCGCCATGGTACTGGACGAGTGCGCTCCGCCCGACGACTACGACTACAACGTGCGAGCACTACGGCGCACCCACGCGTGGGCCGAGCGCTGCAAGGCCGCCCACTCCAGACCGGACCAGGCTCTCTTTGGCATTGTCCAGGGCGGCGTATTTCCCGAGCTAAGAGAGAAGAGTGCGCGTTTCCTCACCAAACTCAATTTCCCCGGCTACGCCATCGGCGGGCTATCGGTCGGGGAGACCAAGGAAGAGATGCTGACCACGCTGGAACGAACAACCCCTTTGCTGCCACGGGATAAACCACGCTACCTCATGGGGGTAGGAACTCCCGTAGATCTGGTGGAGGGGATAGCGCGGGGCGTGGATCTCTTCGACTGTGTACTACCTACGCGAGTGGCCCGCAACGGTGCGGCCCTCACGCGCACGGAACGTCTCAATCTGCGTAATGCTCGCTTCGCTGAGGACCCAGCGCCCATCGACCCTACCTGCCAATGCTACACCTGCACCCACTTCAGCCGGGCCTACATTCGGCATCTGGTGGTGGCGAAGGAGATCCTTGCGGCAACGCTGCTCACCATCCACAATCTCTACACGATGGTGACGCTGACCCGAGAGATGCAGGGTGCCATCCTGAGCGGGCGGTTTGAAGAATACCGCGCCGCTTTCTGGGAAGCCCGTGAGAAAGACCAAGATCTCTAGAGAAGACCCAACCACTCCCGGGCCTTCTCCATCTCGCTGAAGGCCCGGAAAAATAAGCCGCGATTCTGGGAGGCGGTCTCCCAGAAATAGGCGTCTTCAAAATACTCCGGGTGGCAGACGATGGCCACTCTAACCACCATCGACGTGTGCTTCTCATAGTATTTCACTAACTCGTAGGTCTCCAACGTGCTCAACTCGTAGCGGAGTCTACGCTCATCCGTCAGGATCCTGCGACACTGATGTTTAAGACAGGCATCAATAACCGCCTGCCCATAGGCCTGTACCTCCTCCAGATTCTCGTCGAAACCAGAGGCGACAACGTAAAGCAGATCTTCCTGCATCTGAATTTTGTATTCTATCGCCATCCCTCGCCCCACCTGCGTTAAGGAAACACTATTTGCACAATATTCCGACGCCGTATCCTCATTATAGAGTGAGAATGACGGCAGATTAAGGACATTTAAGCGTACAGACATACGTAAAAGGGCTCGGGCGCATAGCCCGAGCCCTCTTTGTGTGATAGATATGACCTTACGTCGCGCTGATCCTTGAACGTATCTCCTTGCCAAGACGCTTCCAGTCGAGGGAGCTGGTAGAGAGCAGGGTATCAGCCCGGAAGAAGCGGGCGGCCAGCACCACGAAAAGGTACGTCGTCCCCGCAAGCAAACCCAGACTCAGGAGAATCTGCCAGAGGGGGACCGTCGTGGCCGCCAATCGAGCCATCATAGATACGGGCGAGGTCAAGGGAAAGATACTCAGGATAGCGACCATCGCTCCGTTGGGAGATTGTGTGAAGGCGGTGTTAAACCAGAGGGGGATCATGAGCGGTAGGAGCACCGCGAAGGTGAATTGGCTCCCCTCCCGGGTGTTGGGAGCCAGAGCGCCGATGGCGCCCAGGGCTGAGGCGAACACGAGATATCCCAGCAGGAAGTAAATAATGCCCCAGGCCAGAAATCCCGACGGCAGTGAGAAACTCGCGGCAGCGGCGGCGATACCAAAGATAGCCGATCGCTCTCCCAGCACCAATAAACCCGCCCCCATCCAGATCGCCATCTGGAGCAGCGCCACAACGCCCAGCCCCAATACTTTACCCAACATCAGCTCCCGAGGGCGAAGGCTCAACAGCAACACCTCGACGACACGGTTCTCCTTCTCATTGGAGACACTCCGCAGCATATAACCACTGCTCATGGTAATGACAAAGAAGAAGATGAAGATAACGGCGTAGGGCACCACGGTCGCCAATAGCTCCGACGTCTCATCTACACCCTCTTCTGCAGCAGGTCCCAGGTCGATCCTGTTGACGGAGGGCGTAGGATCGTTAATGAGACTTGCAATGACGGCGTCCCCCGTAAGATTATAGGTCAGGAGATAGTCAAGTAGAGTGCCCTGACCCAGCTGATCCAGTGGAGAGAAATTACTCTGCACGACCGTCACCTCTGAAGTCTGCCTGAAATCAACAGGGATCAGAAAATACTCGCTGATCTCCTCAGCCTCCAGTGCCGCGTGGGCTGCCTCCTCGTCCGGGAAGGCCAGCACCCGGTCCTCCGGAAAATTCGGAGGTAAATCGTTGATGAGTCCCGCCTGATCGACGTAACCAAGGGGCAGCGGCTGCACAGTCTCCTCCTGTCCCGGTTGTCCAGGCAAGAAGCCGCCCCCCTCCTCTTCCTCAATCATGTTCTGCGCCAGGAACTGCGAGCCGAAGCTGATGCCAAAGATGATAATTGGGAAGACAAAGGTCGTCAGCCAGAAGGAGCGTTTACTCAGTGTCGTGACGATCTCGTGTTTAATGACTAATAACATATTATGCATCTGCTACTCCTTTATCCCCCCCACTGTACCCGTTGCTCAATCCGGCAACAATGTCCTTGAGCTTAAGCTGTTGACCGTAGCGAAGCATCCCCATGCGGAAAACCCGGGCAGCCAGCCACACGCTGGCGATGGCCGCGCCTACGACGATGAGCCAACTGGCAATCATCTGCCACAGGGGAATGGAAGAGATACCCCAGCGCATCATGATGGTCAAGAAGGAGGTGGTGGGAAATAGAGAAAGGACAACAAGGAAGGGGCTGTCGGGACGCGTGAAGATAACGGCTGCAAAGAAGACGGGGAAGATGAACAAGAGGTTGATGATACCGGAGATCTGCTGGCCTTGCTGTAGCTCCTTGGTCATTGCACCGATAGTAGTCATAACACCGGTCATCAGAGCAAAGGTGGGCAGGAAATAGAGCACGGTGAGCCCCAGGATCTCCCAGGGGATAGCGAGACCCCGCAACGGTTCGAAAAACCGACCTGCGATGACGAGACCCACGAGAAGCGTCACCGTCCAGATAGCCATCTGGGTCAACGAGACCCCTATGAGTCCTATCGCCTTGCCGCCTATGAACTCCTCAGGCGAAAGAGAGGTCGTTATGATCTCAACGGTGCGGTTCTCTTTCTCCGAGCCTACCGCTTCGAGCATATATCCCCCCGATATCGTAATAGCGAAGAAGAGCAGGAAACCCATCACAAAGGGCAATATGATACTCAAGATATTATCGCTGCTGATCTCCCGTTCGCCGTCCAGCGAGCGGATGGTGAGATCGATATCCTGAGAGAGGACGGATCGGGCTTCCTCGGGCTGCATGGCAATGAGATTGGCCTCAAGAAAGGTGTCAAAATCATCCATGATAGTCTCATCAGGCGCATCCTGCCAGTAGTAGAGCGAGACCTCCTGTGTTTCAAGATAATCTCCGGGGATGACGTAGTAGGCCTGGATGACCTCCCCCTCCAGATCCTCCTGGGCCGCTTCCTCATCAGGGTAGGCACGGAACTCTACGTCCAGATCCTCCTGGAGCGTAGGTATCGCTGAAGTATTTACGAAACCGGCCTGATCCACGTATCCTACCGGGCGGTCGTCGATGCCGGCCAGGATGAGGATAATAGACACGGCCATAACGCCCGCCATGAGCAGCGGAAAACCAAGTACAGCGATGAGGAAGGACCGCTTCCGTACCCGGTTGAGGTATTCGTGCTTAGCGACCAACCAACCTTTACGCACCTTCACCGGTTCCCTCCTCCCCTTTTACCACCGAGATAAAGATATCATCCAGGGAAGGTTCGGCGATCTCGAAGCGTTCGATCTTGACGTCCCGGCTGGCCAACGTGCGGAAGATCTCCTGAGGGCCCGTGCCGGAGGCAAGCGAAAGGTGCCAGGTACCGTTGCGACGTCGTGCTTCAAGCACGCCAGGCAGATCAGAGAGGTCGCCCTGCCCTTCGATGGTGACAGCGTTGCCCGCAAAGTCACGTTTGATCTTTTCCACCTCTCCGTAAAGTACCACCTGACCTCTGTTAATGAGCACGATCCGCGTGCAGAGCGCCTCCACCTGGTACATCTGGTGAGTGGACATGATGATGGCCCGCCCGGCCTGACGCTGCTCCTCTATGATCTGCTTGACGAGGCGGGTGTTCACCGGATCGAGGCCGGAAAAAGGCTCGTCGACGACGATGAGTTCCGGGTTGTGCATGAGGGTGGTGATGATCTGAGCCTTCTGATGCATTCCCCTGCTCAGGTCCTGGATCTTCTTGTCGCGATACTCGTAGAGATCGAGGCGCTTGAGCCATTGCTCAAGTTCGCGCCGCGCATGCGACTCATCCATCCCTTTGAGGGTGGCCAGGTAGACCAGAGTGTCTCCCAACTTGAGATCTTCGTAAAGTCCGCGCTCCTCAGGGAGATAACCAATGCGGTTCTTCTTCTCCTCGGTCATCTTGCCACCGAAGATGGTCACCTCACCGGCATCGGGCTTGAAGATATCCAGCATCATGCGAATGCTGGTGGTCTTCCCCGCACCGTTGGGGCCAAGCAGGCCAAAGATCTCCCCCGGATGCACCTCGAAACTGACATCCTTCACAGCTTCGACAGAGCCGAAGGTTTTTCTCAAATGAGAGACGGCAACAGTTGGTGGCATATCTTCATTTCTCCTTCCCTATACAACATGATCGAAAATTCCTAAATCTTCTTCTATTATATCATAGCATGACCGGCGAAGACATCGATCCATTGAAGGGTATTGACCTGTACCATCGATGGAATTCGACCTGATCTTCTGACCAGGTCGGAAAAGCACAACGGGGATTATCAAGTGAGATACAGCCGATAGACGCGATAACGCTTGCAGAGACGAGCGCCCAGACGCTCAGCCAACGTGGGCGTGCGGGGATTGTCCTCCGAGGTCAGCGAGAGATCAACCCAGCTATAGCCCCTGGCCCGCGCCCGTTTCCGCATCTCATCGAAGAGCAGAACGCTGACACCGGTATCCCAATATTCGGGCAAGACCAGCACACTCTTGACGGTGAGACATTCGGGTTGGCGGCGGAGGTACCACCACAACTTCAGGTAATCCCACGGATAGCGCAATCCGTTAGCGTGGATAAAGGCTTCGTTGAGATTGGGCACGCCGGGGAACCAGCCCACCGTCTCCCCATCGACCTCGGCGAAGAGGACGAGATCGGGATCGGCGATGGCCCTGAAGGACTCGAACATGGATTTTACGGCGCTGCGGTGCCAGCCTATGTGATCGGGCAGGTGGGCCAGCGCCCGATTCAACAGGTGATAGACGCGATCAACCTCGCCCTCAAAGTCGGCCAGGTTCGCCGGACGTATCTTGACCTCGCCGCGCTCGCGGAGTCTGTCGGCCAATCGGGAGAGACGGCGTAACGCAGGCCGATCCTCCAGATCAATGGCGTAAGCCAGATTATCGCCCCGTGCCGGTTTGAACCCCAGTGACTCGAAAAGGGGCTCATAATAGGGAGGCGTATGCCCACAGAGAAGCACCGGCGGGCGGTCACGCCCCTCGATGAGAAGACCATATCCGTCCTCGTAATCCAGGTTGAAGGGGCCGAAGAGCACATTCAATCCCCGCGCCTCTGCCCAGTTCTTGGCGGCACGCACCAGCGCCTCGGCCACGGCGAGATCGTTGACGCATTCAAAGAAGCCAAAGATGCACTCCCGCCTCTCTCGCTTCCCATTGGAGAACTTATCCTCTCCGGCGCAGATAGTACCCACCGGATGACCGTCGCGTCGTGCGATGAAGAAGTCGGCCTCCCCACCCCTTTGGAAGAAGGCACCGCGCTCGGGATCGATACGCTTGCGCATCTCCGGGAGCAAGGGCGGTACCCAGAGGGGATCGTCACGATAGATGCGCCAGGGAAAGGTCAGAAATGCACGACGTTCACCGGGCGTGCGGACGGGATGTACGGAGATGGGGGAAGACATGGTAGACTCCTTCAAGGACTGATTCGCCGCCGCTCCAACTCACGCCGGACCTGGGCGTGCCGCTCGCGGCTCAAGGGATAGAATAACGCAAAGAGGACACCTGCACAGAGCATGACTGCCGGGATGGGACCCACCAGCACGCGGATGGCCCGGAGAACCGCGTCGGGCTGTTAATCTACGTTGGGTATGTAGCCGCTCCGGTCAAGGAGTAACAGCGCGAGGGGAATGGCGGCGGACGAAGCGACCTTCTTCATCAGTGTGACGAGACTGTAGAACATCCCCTCGTGACGCTTACCGGTCTGCAATTCGTCCCACTCGATGGCGTCGGGGATAATGGCCCAGGGCAATACGTGCGCCGCCCCTACGCCGATCCCCGCCAGTACACAGAGAATGAGAAGCCATGCCAACTCGCTCTCAGGCGTAAGCGTGATCATGATAAGCTGAACCGCCGCCCAGAAAGCGATCCCGGCGACGTAGGCCAACCGTTTGCTCCACCGCCGTGAGGCCCACTCCCAGAGAGGCAACGCGACGATGGCTGTGACGAAGATGGTACCCATGATAAGGTCACTCTGCCCCTCCCGGGCCAGAACGTACTTGATGAAGTATAGAAGGGTTGTTTGCAACACATCGACGGCCACCCAGGTCAACAGGAAGATAATCATAGCAAAGACGAAAGGACGATTTTTCAACGCCGCCCGTAGAGAGATGAGGAGGTTGGGACGCTCCTGCTTCATGAAAATCGTCCGCTCCCTCGTGCCCGCAAAGGTGAGAAAAAGAGGGAGGGCGCTGGCGACGCCGAAGACGATACCCATGGTCAGAACGCGAGGAGCGTTCTCAGGTGAGAAGCTCCCCACCAGCATCAGAGGCACAGTGAAGGCTATAAGGCTGGCAACGATGGAGAAAAACATGCGATAGCTGGTCAGGGCCGTGCGTTCGTCGTAGTCGGGCGTCAACTCGGGGGTGAGGGCAAAGTAGGGCATGTAGACTAGGGTAGCCGCCGCGTCATAAAAGAAATAGGCAACCGCGTAGTAGACGGCCAGCGGCGTCTCTCCCTCCAGCGGCGGCCGCCACCAGAGCAGAGCAAAGGCCAGCGCGTAGGGCAAAGCGCCGAAGAGGAGAAAGGGACGCCGCCGCCCCCACCGCGTCCGCGTCCGATCGGAGAGGTGGCCCATGAGGGGATCGTTCACGTAATCCCAGCTGCGACCGACAAAGATGGCCACAGCTGCAACTCCGGCCGCCAGTCCGACCACGTCGGTGAGAAAAATGGCGAAATAGGCCCCCAGTATGGTACCTGTGAGGCTGAAACCTGTATCTCCGATACCGTAGAGAACCTTGGTGAGACGGGAGAGAGAATGCGTCGAGTTCTCTGTCATAGCACAAGACCTCCCGAGTATATGGGGGACCTTCAGGAATCGAGCACGTGCCTCCGGCCCAACGTGCAAGGTGCCCGGTCCCGGCTTCGAGCATAGGCGACGCGGTTCATGATACTACGGTTTCAGCCTCAGACAACACAACAATACACCCCGCCGGCCGCCTCTCAGTTCCGCAACACCAGCGGCAGATAGATCTCGTAATTCGTATCCGTCACCCGGATCTGCACCACATCCGGCGTCGCATCTGCCAGACCGTAGGTGTCGGTGACCCTGAGGGTGAAGGTCAGCACCGTATCCTCTTCCGGCGCCGTGAAAATGGGAGCAGCCGTGGAAGCATAGTCCAGAGAGACCAACGGAAGCCCACCGGTCTGCGACCAGCAGTAGTCCAGGGGCAGATGCCCATCGGGGTCGGTGCTACCACTGCCGTCCAGGGTAACGATAACCCCAGGATCAACCTCCTGATCCGGTCCGGCGTCCGCCACTGGCGCGAGGTTGGTCACCTGAACCAACGTCGTCGTCATCACACTGCCGGACGCGTTCGACGCGGTAACCACGGC
>JBNGDR010000044.1:0-10385 GCA_049975685.1 Anaerolineae bacterium | reverse complement strand
GGAGCCGAATTCGGCTCCATCTCGGATTGTACTCCCTTTCGGCCCTTTGGCAAGGGGTAAAACAGGTGGGATGCACCTCTTCATACTAACCGCAAGCCAGGTTCAATATCAAGATCCCAGGATGCTCGGACGCCGGCTTGAAACCGGCGCGTGCCGGCCGCCGCGATCATCGCGGCGTTATCGGTACAGAGGATAATGGGAAGGGTGTAGACGGGAAAGGTAACGCGGGCGCGCACGGCCATGCGCAGCGCGGTGTTGGCGGAGACTCCGCCTGAGAGGAGGATAGCGGTGGCGTTGAACTCCCGCGCCGCGCGGACGCTTTTCTCAGCCAACACTTCCACCACGGAAGCTTGGAAGGAGGCTGCTATGTCGACCACCAGCCGTCGCTGGCGTGGCGTGGGATAAGGCATGAGCGTGCGTTTCACAGCTGTTTTCAAGCCACTGAAACTGAAATCATAGGTGCCAGGCAGCCAGGCACGAGGGAGGTCGAAGGCGCGAGGGTTGCCTTGTTGTGCGGCCTTCTCAATAGCAGGCCCACCCGGATAACCCAGGTCAAGCATGCGGGCGACCTTATCGAACGCTTCACCTGCTGCGTCGTCCAGAGTGCCGCCGAGATATTCATACTCTCCGTGATCCTTGACAAGGATGAGCTCCGTGTGTCCCCCGGAGACGATGAGGGCGACCAGGGGAAATTTGAGGGCGCCATCGGCGGCCCCCTCCGCACCCGTCTCCAGCCAATGGGCGTAAATGTGCGCCTCCAGGTGATTCACGGGCACCAGAGGTAGCCCGTGTCCCAGGGCTGCCCCCTTGGCGAAGTTCAAGCCGATTAGAAGCGATCCGGGTAACCCTGGCCCGTAGGTAACTGCCAGGGCATCAAGATCCTGCCAGTCGACGTGGGCCTGACGGAGCGCTTTCTCTACGACGGGGATGATTGCCTTTACATGCACACGGGAGGCCATCTCTGGAAAGACGCCGCCGTATTGCGCGTGGAGCTCTGCTTGCGAAGCTACGATGTTGGAGAGGATGGTGCTGCCGTCCTCTACGACGGCTGCGGCCGTCTCATCACAGGAGCTTTCGATGCCAAGAATACGGATGGTCACAAGGTCCCTCTTTTCGTCTCTCATTCCATGGGTACCACCAGGTCGTAAGGATAATCGACCAGGTTGTGGAAAGTTCCCTCCTCGTCCAGCCAGAAGACATCCTCGACGCGGCAACCCATATTCGCTTCAGGGTAATAGAGCCCTGGCTCCAATGTGAAGACGTGGCCGGGTTGCAGGGATTGTTGGTTGGCAGGTGTATCCCGAAAGCTGGGCGACTCGTGGAGGCTCAGACCGAGACCATGTCCCAGCCCGTGGACATATCCCTCCAACGTGTTAGGCTCGTCGGCGATGGTGAGGTGACCTCGTTGGGCATAAAAATTACAGGCCAGGCGTTGGTAGCGTCGGGTCTCCTCACCGGCAGCGAGTTGTGCGACGACGGACCGAAAACAGGCAAGTGTCTCCTCGTGGAGATGCACGACCTCATCCGGAGCGTAGCCGAGACAGAAGGTGCGGGTCATATCGAAGAAATAGCCACCACCGGCTTCGCAGGGGAAGATGTCGAAGACGATGCTTCGACCCAGGCGGACGGGGTCGGAGAAGGTGCCCTGGCTGTGGGGAATGCCTGCGTCGCGTCCCAGGGCGAAGATGAAGCCCTCGGGTGCCTCCAACCCCTGAAGAGCGATAAGACGCCGGATATGAGCGTGCACGTGGCCCACCAGCAGTGGGCTACCATCCGCACGGCGCAGGATTTCATCGGGGCCGACGTTATGCTGTTGCAGATAGATGAGGGTTTCACGGATTACCTCAACGGTGCACTGGCCCACGGCTCGAATGCGTGCCACTTCTGCCGGAGATTTGGTAGCCCGCGCCTCGGTGATGAGGTCGTTATCCACCTCACCCACAACCTCAATCTGAGGGAGAGCCTTTTGCAAAGCCCGCAGAAATACGTAGGCTGCGCCTTGATCCCGCTGCCCGTAAAAGCCGACGCGGCCTGTGACATCTTGATCGTCGAGAACACGTTGCAGGTAGGCGACCTCAGCGGCGAGCACATCGCCCTTGTGCGTCGAGAGCAGTCCTGCGTAATCGTAGTGCGTCCTTAAGAGAACGGTGAGGTTGGATACCTCAGCTTCCTCGCGTTCCATCGGGTGGACGATGAGTACAGGCTCGGCACCTCGACGCTTAATAACGTAGGCCCAATTCAGGGAGGCCCCATTGGTCAGATAGTAGAGGGGTGGGTTGCCTTCAACGTGACCACTTACGACGATAGCGTCAAGCTGCCGGGATTCCATGAGATGATCAAGGTCACTCTTCATAATAGTCCTTTGTGTGTATAAGATGGGATATCGGTTAGAGAGATTGTGCCATCAGGTTGCGAGAATGTCAATCTGATGCTATCGGCGGAGAATGGAGACAGCCACCCATGTCCCCAGAACCAGAGCTACTACAAATCCCCCAACGAGCACCACGCGCAACCAGATTCCGGTGTTCACCGTAGCCGGGATCACCAGACCAAGGCCGACGATCATCCCGGCGATGATGAAGCTCAAAGCCAGGCGCGCGAAGAGGTCATCAATGCGGTTCAGGGTTGTCCTATCCAGCGAGAGCGGAACGGGCTCGTTCTTTCGCAGTCGATCAAGCAACACCATCCCTGCCCGGGGGATCTCATCAATGAGATCTCCCCACATCATCCCGCGTTGCACCAGATTCTCTATCTGTCGACGTCCGGGGGCGAGGAGCTTGAGCAGCAGGCGCGTCACGTAGGGTCGGGAAAAGGTGAATATGTCGAACTCCGGATCGAGACGCAGTCCGATTCCTTCCATCATTCCCAGGCTCTTACCAAGAAGCCAGTAGTTGGTGGGCAACTGGAGCTTGTGGCGGAAGACGATGGGGCGAATCTCGTTGAGGATCTGGGTCGCGCTGACGTCTTTCAGCGGCATGCCTGCGTAACGGTGTAGGAGCCGGTTCACGTCGCGTGCGAGTGCCCGTCGATCCACGTCAAGGGGAGCCGCGCCGATGTGAATGAATTCGTCTACGACGCCTTCGGCGTCCATTCGGATGGCAACAGTGTACAGACGGATGAGATTAATGCGATCTTCATCGCTGAGTTCGCCCACCATACCGAAGTCCATGGCGCCGATACTACCATCCTCCATCACGACGAAGTTACCAGGATGCGGATCGGCGTGGAAGAAGCCATCCTCCAGGACTTCTTTAACGGTGAGGTGCGCCGCATGTGTGGCGATCTCGTGCCGGTCATGACCTGCTGCCTCGATGGCACGGACGTTATCGATCTTAATGCCCCTGATGCGCTCAAGTGTGAGAACACGTTGGGTGGTCCAATCCCAATAGACGCGGGGAATGTAGAGCGCTGATTCAAAGGCGAAGTTTTCACGGAAGCGTTCAGCGTTGCGTGCTTCCCGGCGGTAGTTCAGCTCGGCGTGTAAGGTGTCTGCGAAGTCCTCAGCGATCTCTTCCAGATTATAGAAGTCACCTAACGGGGTGTGGCGTTGGGCATAGTGGGCCAGGGTATGGAGGATTTCGAGGTCGATCTCGATGGTTTCAAGGATATTTGGCCTTTGAATCTTGATGACGACCTCGTCACCATCGTGTAGGAGAGCAGCATGGACCTGACCCAGGGAAGCCGCGGCCAGAGGTTCCGGGTTGATCCAACGGAAGACTTCCTCTGGGGCGGCGTTCAACTCTGCCACAAGCACGCGCTGGATCTCCTCCCACGAAATAGGGGGGACAGTGTCCTGGAGTAGACTCAGCTGGGTGATGTATTCCGGGGGCATGAGATCAGGACGAGTGCTGAGCACCTGTCCCAACTTCACGAAGGTGGGACCTAGCTCCTCAAGAGCTTCTCGAAAGTGAATGGGAAGCGTCTGGGGTTCCTCTGAAGGAGCCTTCCGGAATGTCCGCTGCCATCTGCGAGGTACGGGTAACAGATCAAGGGTAAATCCGAAACCGTGACGTACAAAGACGTTGAGGATGGTCTGGTAACGTCGCAGATGGCTGATGCGTCGAATTACAGGTATGTTGAACACGCCCTCTCCATCCGCTGCTACCGGTAGGCGACCCAAGCAGAGTAGGGATCACGTTTCCCGCCCGCTGAAAGGGTTACCAGAGCAGAAGGTTTGAAAGAAACGTCCGTTAATCAGCCGGGCCAGTTCAAGCCCACGTAGAGTAGAAGCATGAGCAAGCTCAGAAAGAGCAGGCTCCGCCACAGTACGCTACTCAACGGATAGGGCTTGTCTGTTATCTTGTCTTCTTCGTTGTACATAAGCCTCTTCGTTAGGGTATCTAGGACCTAACGCGAATTCTTGCATAGTGCACAAGAAAACGGACCGCCAGGGCCTTTGAGCCTCTGTTTGATCCGGGTTAGGGTCTAATCAATGAGCGACTTGAGTAGAACGGATGGAAAATACATAAAGAATTTGCCGGCGATCTGAAGCGCACCAACAGGAGAAAGAGCGGAAGCATTTCTATGCACTCTCCAGGAGCGCGAGCAGATCGATATCTGCCAGCGAGAACTCTCGCATCAAGACAGGGAACAGGGAGGTTAGCAACTGAGACCTTTCCTCCGGGCTCAGCCCCTCCAGCAGTGCGTCGAGGTGATTCTCGACTAGGTTCTGCAGAAAATTGGCTCGTTGGTGTGGAGAGAGCCGGTCAATGACCGTTGGCAGCAGATCATAGAACAGAGCCAGCATTTCCTGCGGATCGGCATTGCGCAGATATCGATCTGCCAGATTCGTCGTCCAGGCGTTGATCACGCCTTTCCTGCCTTCGCCTCCTCCACGTGTGAGTGGGATT
This sequence comes from Anaerolineae bacterium, assembly GCA_049975685.1. Taxonomy (GTDB): domain Bacteria; phylum Chloroflexota; class Anaerolineae; order B4-G1; family SLSP01; genus DAOTVC01. Next base: position 5,535 of record JBNGDR010000044.1, on the reverse strand, counting down.
CAAGTCTCTCCTCTAGCATTTCGATTTTGGCCTGAAGCTTCTCGATGTCGGCAGCGGTCGCCACGTGTACATCTTTCAGGGCTCCATCGACCTCTTCCCGAATCATCTTGCGAAAGACACGGCGTTCTTCCTCACCCCGCGCAACCAGATGGTCTGTGAGCTCCGAGACCTCCTCACGAGCGGCCTCCCCTTGCTTTACCATCTCTTCAGCAAAGGCCCGCGCCTTCTCTCGAGTGAGAGAGAGCAAGCCGATGCCCATGAGAAACGAGCGTTCAATTTGTTCTTTCAGCATGGTTAACCTCCCGATTGTGGAAAATGATCAGATATCTACTCTTTCATTATAACATCATATTCCAAAAGGTCAGAATCTACAGCTCGGGCATTTCACGGCATGGATGCAACATGCTTGCAGATTTATTCCACCCGATGAGGCCGGAGTAAAGCGCGCCTCAGCGGCAGAAGACCCGATTTCCGATCAGAAACCTGTCACGCGATATTTGAGTAAGGTCCATAACACGGTGAAACCATCACGCCAGGATATCTTTTTTCCCTCGTTAAACTCCCGCCCTGCGTAAGAGATGGGAACTTCGTAGATGCGATAACCTGAGAGCAGGATCTGAGCCGTGATCTCGGGGTCGAAGCCCCACCCCTTCGCCTGGAGCTGAAGCCGATTCCCTACCTCTCTGGCAAAAACTTTGTAGCAGGTCTCCATGTCCGTGAGGATAGTATTAAAGAGTACGTTTGTCACGAAGGTCAGGAGACGGTTGCCTACCATGTGCCAGAAGAACATGGCCTTGCTTGGTCCACCCCGGAAGCGTGAGCCATAGACCACCTTGCTGCGCTTCTCTAGAATGGGTTGCAACAGACGAGGATAGTCGCGGGGGTCGTATTCTAGATCCGCGTCCTGGATAAGAAGAATATCTCCGGTTGCCTGCTCTAGCCCGGTGCGGACAGCGGCTCCCTTCCCCTGGTTAGTCTCATGGAAAATGATCCTGATCTCAGGGTCATCCTGTAACGTATTCAGATAATCCCGCGTACCATCCGTCGAACCATCATCCACTACGACGATCTCACGCTCCATCTGGATCTGTTCCTCATGGGCCTCGCCGCCCCAGATGATTACATCCAGGGATACGGCTTGTACCCTGGCGATGATCTCGGCAATAGTCTCAATCTCGTTGTATGCCGGTATAAGTATAGATAATCTCACGTCTTCTCTTTGCCTCTCAATCAATGCGATATATTCAACGTGCAGGGTGACCTTCAGGCCAAATCCAGTCCAATAGTAATCGGCGCTCCGTATTCGTCAAGTCGCGCCATTCGCCGGGTGCTAGATCGCGGGGCAGAGTGAGAGGACCCAAACCCACCCGGACAAGGCGTACCGTAGGATGCTCTACAGCCGCCGTCATGCGTTTGATCTGGCGATTCATACCCTCGTATAGTACCATGCGGAGCCAGGTGGTTTTTTCCGGGGCGGGTAGGGGTTCGGGGGAGGGAGGTAGATCGGGGGCAGCTGCAAGGCGCTCTACATCGGCGGGACGTGTTGTGCCTAACACAATTTCCACGCCCTCTCTGAGAGTGGACAGTGCCTCCAGGGAGGGTTGACCCAGTACCAGTACAAGATAGGTCTTGGGATGGTGGTAGCGGGGATGGGTGAGACGATGGATGAGTTGCCCGTCGTCGGTGGTGAGGACCAGGCCCTCGCTATCCAGATCCAGGCGTCCGGCCGGTTTGAGGTGTGGTGGGATTCCGAGGGTGCTCAAGGTCCGCCGGCCCAGACGATCCCTGGGCGCACAGAGAACGCCGTGGGGTTTGTAAACGACCACGTAACGGAAAGACTGGCGGTTACTCACGGGGAAGACTTCCTGACGATCTCCAGCATCTTCCAGAACCTGGCGTTTTCCTGCGGTCGTCAAGGGTTAGCAAGATCTTACGATGTGTTTGACTATGATTCATGGAGGCTATCTCGTATCCTTTTCCATACAGCGAGATTATACCTGGTCTGAGCGGAGCGACAACCCGTCTACCACCGCGGACAAACGAAGCGGTCCCGTGGGGGGATATGAGAGGAGGACTTCTCTTACGGCTGCTATATGTATCAACTCTGGCCTTGTTCATTTACGTTGAGGTAGATTGCACGAATCTAGACCCTATTGAGGTAGGATCTTTGATTGTTCTATGGGCAATTTGATGCAAAGATAGAAATTAGTTGGTTTCACTTGCTTTTTGAAAGGATTTCCCGTATAATGAGTACAGGAATTCAACAATCCCGCATAGGAGCCCATGATGAACATGATCAAAGTAGCAGCCAATTCTCGCTCCACCTCTGTCGCTGGTGCTATTGCCGGTCTCGTCCGGGAACAAAGGCAGGTAGATGTCCAGGCCATTGGGGCCGGTGCGGTGAATCAAGCCGTAAAGGCTGTGGCCATTGCGCGTGGTTACCTGGAATTGGATGAGATCGACATAATCTGCATACCAACGTTCACCGAGGTTATCATCGATGGCAAGGAGCGCACGGCGGTTCGACTGAAAGTCCTGGAGATCGAGAAGTTGATCGAGATTCGGGAGGTTGATTGAGGATAGGCAATAATTCGAGTGCCCACTTTCACGAAGGCGCGCCTCGTTGAACTCGACGAGGCGCGCCTTTTTGTGATGTATCTCTTAGGATGAGATCGGTATCTCAGGCAATTTGAGAAACAGCGCTTCAACAAGTAGCTGAGTGTTGGCGTACCGATCGAGTGCATTCAGGCTTTCTTTCAAGACACGTGATATCTCACTGGTGGTCTGGAGGCTTACGCACTTTGAGATCTCGCTCAGGAGGTCTCGTTGTTCCAGATAGATAATTTTCTCACTGTTACCCGTCTTCAGAAGTAACACATCCCGCCAAGCTGTACGCCAGTATTCTAGAATCTGCGCCAACCGGACATCGTCCTTGGATAGCTCCTTGGCTATGTCGAAACGGGTAGGGAGATCGCTGCGCAGCACACGAAAGAGGATCTCCACCGCTTCGTCCATCTCCTCCAGATGTTCAGGCCGGGTTATAGCCTGGATGGCCCATCCCATACGTCCGCCAGAGAGACGAGCCAGGCGCTGAGCGCGGGCTTCTGAAAGCTGCCACCGGCTCATAAGCGCCTCCTGGATGGTGCTGCGGTCGAGGAGGTGCAACGGTAGATGTTGGCTCCGCGAGATGATAGTAGGGAGGAGGGTATCGGCGTCGGTGGCAAGCAGGATGAGATGAGCGTAGGCGGGGGGTTCCTCCAGCGTTTTAAGCAATGCGTTGGCGGCGCTGACGGTTGCCTGCTCGAAATCTGAGATGATGGCGATCTTGTGACGTCCTTCAATGGGAGTCAGCGCGAGGAAACGTTCCAACGCTCGTATCTGGTCGATCTTGACCCCTTTGCCCGCTTCCTCGGGGGTAACCAGCAGGAGGTCGGGGTGGTTGCCCGAGTCCACGCGTCGACACGCCGAACAGGAGCCGCAGGGACGAGCTTCCGGTTCCTCTGCGGTGCAGAGGATCGCCTGGGCCAGAGTTAAGGCCAGGGTGCTTTTGCCCACGCTCTCCGGCCCGGTCAGGAGCAGGGCATGAGGAACGTCGTCACGTATGACGTCTAGTTGTAATCGACGTACGGCTTTTCTGTGTCCGACGACGGGCCATCTCTGCACCTGGTCACCTCCTGGTTGGAGACTTGATGTCATGACGTGATCTTACTGCAACGTGGCAGGGAGGCAAAAGGGGTATATCCGGAGATCATGACTCGGAGGGCGTGATTTCCTCCTGGACAAGCCGGGTGAGAGCTGAGGGAAGAGTGTCGCGATTCCGGGTATTCACCTCCACAACGGTATAAACGGAATAGGGTAACTGCCACATAGCATCCACAAGTAGGGTAGGGCGTACCACAATGAAGGCCACCCGGTAGGTTTGGTACCTGAGCAGATGAATAACCTGTATCCATCCCTGCCCACGTTTCAGCTCCAAAGGTCCCAGCTCGTCAAGGATGAAGACGTCCGTTGGAAAGCAGGCGGTCAGAGCATCGGCACTACGCGCCATCGCCTGGGGATTCATACGAAAGTGAGTCATAGCTATCCCAGCGTCGCTGTCGAAGGGATAGGTCAGGGTATAGCGATCACCGCTGCGAATCTCGGTGACCCAGAGTTCGTGGGGAGCGACGGTTTCGGTGAGCAACCCCGCTACATCAAAGCCGGATTGGTCAAGAACCTGTACCATCTTCCGGCAGAGGGTGCTCTTGCCCGTCTGTCGTTCGCCAGTAATGAGGACGATTTTGGAATCCAGCATGATTATCGACTCAGAAATTCTCCGATTCAAGTCGCGTTGGGAGCGATCTCTCACTCAGATCGCATTCGATAACAGGACCTCATCTTTCAGGTAGTTTAATGATAGGTTGTCGTGTAGTTCTGGCGATTAGAAGTTAGAAAGGGGCCGGTAACAAAGCACCGGCCCCTCAGTGGAGATGGCGGGAATCGAACCCGCGTCCGAAGAATTCTTCTGTGAGCATCTACAAGCATAGTTGGCGTTTTTAGTCTTGCCTGAGGGGTCGTAGCCAACCACGCCCGTTCAGGCCAGCCGAATCATCTTGACTCACCCTATCGGCGTCGGGTGAGGAGCACGCTGACTTTATGTCACCCATCTCCAACACACCAGCGAGATGCTGGAGGGGCGTGACCGGTATCCCGATCAGGTTTTGGGTTTAGATGGTGTTACTGCTTACGCAGCAACGGCCACCGGCGCCCAATTGTTTGCCGTAGTGTTGGCAGTTAAAGGTTTGCTCCTGGGGTTACGGGTTCGGAGCCACCCGGCTTGCAGCCCACAGCCAACCTTCCCCGTCGATACCTTTCATCCCCACTGTGATTATAACACATCTATCAAGACCGATCAAGTGAAGCGAGTTTGCTTTTTTTGGCATGCTGCAATACAATGGTGTAAATGGGTACGATATACGTTGCTTCTTCCCGCACTGAGATCGCGGATCAATTGAGAATCGCCTACGAGTACGACTGCGGCCTGGAGATTCAGATTTTCTCCAATCCTCGCATCCTCGATGACGATTGGCGCTCCTTGCTCCATAAGTATCGCGCTATGTTGAAGGGGTTCGGCGGCCCTCTTGCCTGTCATGGTGCCTTCTATGATCTGTCGCCGGCCAGTATGGACGCGCGAGTTGTGGCTCTGACCCGCGATCGGTATTTGCTCAACCTTGATATTGCGGCAGAGTTGGAAGCGTCGCCAGTGGTCTTCCACACGAACTTCTTTCCTATGATCCGTACTGAGATCTACCGTCGCCAATGGATAGCTAGCCAGGCGGAATTCTGGAGCGAGATGGGGCAGGAAGCGGCAAAACGCGGTATTGAGATCGCAATCGAGAATATGTGGGACCCCGATCCGTATGTCCTGCGCGATCTTCTGGAGAAGATCGCCGTTCCCAATGTGGCATGTTGTATGGACGTCAGCCACGTTTATCTTTACGGTGATGACAAGGGCCAGGAGATTAGGAATTGGTTGACGGTGTTGGAGCCTTACAT
>JBNGDR010000043.1:0-10446 GCA_049975685.1 Anaerolineae bacterium | reverse complement strand
GTACCCACCTCGCGCCAGATCATTTGCTCGAAGATGTAGGCATCTAGGACGAAGCGTTGCCCCATGAAACGGAAGCCCTGGGTGGCCTCTTCCTCGTCTTCCCAGATGTAAACCCACATGGAATTGATCTGCGGGGGTGGCAGCTGGCGAGCCGCATCTCTGAAGGTGGTCAATTTCGCGTCGTCGGCCAGATCATTGAGGGTGGGATTGGGCCCGTAGACAACATCCATAAGCGGGCCGTACTCGTGGAAGCTGAGATCGTCCGATTTGCCGACGAGGAAGACGGTAGGATCGTAGATGCTGGCCCAGATCTCGGCGGCGGGTTGCCCGTTCACCGACGTCTCGCGGATGAGCTTGGTCACCAGCAGCGCCATGCGCGTCTCGCGAGCGTGCTTCAGCCGGAGGTTGATACGCCCGTACCACATCATGGCGCGGAAGTAGCGCATCAGCTGCTCGTCACGGGTGTAGTGCCCCCGGGGCACGTACTGTGAATAATCCTCGCAGTAGAACTTCTCTGCTTCTTCAGGGGTGGCGTTGGGATCGCAGAAGAGACCCTCCTCGAAAGCTTCGGGTAACGTCAGCAGCGGTGACATGTCGATGCCACTGTGGGCAGTGATGAGTGCCAGCTCATCGTTGACCATCTGGGCGAGCGGGCCGGGGATGGGAGGCGGTGACTCCAGGAGAAGTTGCTGTGGTACGACGAAGTAGCCCCAGACGCGGAGGGCCGAGTCCTCCAGGGGGGTACCTTGCGCCTGTTCGTACTGGACACGAGCGGCTTCGGCGAGCGCGTTGGTCAGTGTTACGAGGTTGGGGGCCAGCGCGTCGCGCTCCAGGTCGCGCAGGAGCTTGTCGAAGAGCAGGTGGTAGACGTGGTAGACTGAATCGGTCGTCACGAAGACGGGCAGATCCTGATAGCGGACGTTTTCGTAGAGCTGGAAATACTCCAGCCAGTCGGCGGGCTTGGCGACGAAACCGTTTTCACGGAGTAACAGGGTCTGGTCGGGACTCAGGGCGAAGCGATCGCGGTTGGCGACGGCATCTAGATTGACGGGAAGGGTGTAGTCGGTGAGGTAGAAGCTGCCTGGTAGTTGGACGGGGATAGTTTTGTAGAGGTGGGCGAAGCCTCCCTTGCGGATGTCCTTGGGGATCTCCACCTCCGGTGTGCTTGTCTCCGAGGGCTCCTCGGTGGCGGGTGGCTCTGTGGGTTCCGTCGTCTCCTCGGTCGGTGGAGGTGTCTCCTCCTGGGGGAAGAGGTCCGGAACCGAGAGCTCGCAGGCCAGCAGACTCAGGGTTAGCATGACAAAGGACACCAAACGTATCCAACGACGGGATCGGTCTCTCATGTGTCTCCTCCTTAAGCGGGTGAAATAATGGTAAAGATACTCTCTAGTTTGGGTGCGAGATCTACCTTACATACTTCTGACGTCGGCTGGAAGAAATTTGTTCCCCTGTGCCTGACATTTGCAGCGGAGGCGGTTTGAGGTGCGATGAGGCTATGGGTGTTGTGCCTCAATTCTTAGGATAACACAGATTTCCAGAAGATTCAATGGGCGCTTGACCCGTTATCATTTTTCTGGAGCGCTACCAGGCTATGATGTCGAGTATCCCATCGCCGTCGGTGTCGGCGAGCTGGATCTCGCGGTAACGACCGGGATCGCTGCGCCAATCCAGCGTGAAGCCGAATCCGTTCCAGTGCCAGATAGTGACGTAGTGAGCTGTCCCTTCTCGTCCTTTGGCGTAGTCCCCCTCCAGAGCTACGAGATCCCTCTGTCCGTTACCATCGACATCTCCGGTTGTTATCTTGAGGAGGGGGTCTGCCAGTGCCGAACCGGCCCAGAGCTCAAGGTAGCCGTCTTCGGGGTGGGGGGTAACCAAAATGACATGGGCGCTGTCACCGAGATCGTCCCGGTGGGTCGCGATGGGGCTTTCGGTCTCCGACCAGCGCATGATGGGCCAATCGCGCCAGGGGCGCCAGACGAGAAGGACACACTCGGTGTTATCATCGCCGGTCAGGTCAACGTAAAGAGCGTCGCGCACGTCCCAACTTCCGGGAAGCGGCAGAGGTGGGCACGGCGGCGCCGTCTTCTGGGGGAGTCGTGAGACCGCGCCCAGAAGGGGCACGAAGGTTCCATTCGCGTAGGTGAAGACGTGGCGGTGGGAGGGCCGATCCGCGTCGAGACCGAGGATCAGACCCACCAGCAGTAATAGCGTCGCCAGAAGTTGCCTTCTATTCACTACGGCCCTGATCCGTTGAGCCTCTCAATGGCGCACCCTACGAAACACGCAATACGGAATACGAGAACTCGTTTAACTCTCCTGAGTTTGCTCGTCCTCCGACCAGGGTGAGGGCTTGATAGGGGTAGGGGATGTGCTCAGGCGGGCTCTAGCCTGCGACGTCAACGTCGACCAGCGTTCCGTCTCGGTGGGGGCCAGACCGTAGAGAGCGGCCTCTGCCTCTTCCACGAGAGCAGCGAGGATCTTTCCCAGGTCCGAAGGTCCCTCTTCTTCCGTTTCCTTTGCCCCTTCAGCTCCCGGTTTGTCTTTCTCCGGGAGTTTTATCTCCCAGGGCACGAGGCGCCCGCCACATCCCGGACAGTGCCGTAACTTATTGCCCTCTGGCTCATCCAGGAATTCGACCACCCAGGTCTTCTCATGTTCGTTATGTTCTACGTAGATGGGATAGCCACAGACATGCTTTCCGTACGACATTTCAATTATCTCCCTTCATAGGCGACTCGGAGCTTATTCCTATTCATCGTTCGAGAGGATAGCGTTGACTTCGGAGAGCTCTTCATCGGTCAGTGACCAGTCGGCAGCCTCCTCTTGGTTTACCTTGCCACCGAACGGGTTGGCTCCCAATCCCCCGGTGGATACTAAAACACCGGACTTGCCGAGCTGTCCGTAGTGCAGATGTGGGTTACCACCTGGTCTCTAGCGCTTCGATTTCTTGAGCAACTCCTCCAGATCAAAGAGGTTTCCCTGGTAGGTGGGGGATGGTTCTATCTCTTCGTCTTGTTGATTGGCGGGTCCTTCGACGAGAAAGGTGGGACAGCCAACGTGGGCCGCGGCCATATCCATAGGCTCATCCCCTACCATGAGCGCCTCTTCCGGCTCTCGCTCCAGCTCCTCCAGGATCTCTTGGAAATAAAGGGCGTTGGGTTTGGCGGCGTGGCTGTTCTCATAGGTGGTCACCTTGCGGAAGGGGAAGTCGGCGACGCCTGCCCACTCCAATCGTTGTCGGGTGGCGATTTCGGGGAAGAAGGGGTTGGTCGCAATAACCACGTCGTAACCCAGGTCGAAGGCCGTTTGTATGACCTGTCGTGCTCCTGGGCGGCGCTCCACGTGCCGCTGTAGTTCCGGGAAATCCTGGGTGTAGAATGCTCTGAAGACGGGCTCCAATTCCTCGCGAGGGCGCTCCACGAGAGGATAGAAGGCAGCGGTGAAGGCCTCCTCGTTGGTCCGACGACCGTCATTGGCGCCGATAGCGGCCATCCCCTCCTGCATGGCGCTCATAAGCCTCGTTGGAGGTACGTAAGGGGCTAATCGAGCCGTAAGCAGCCGGAAATAGGCAGGGATAAAGGTCTCCCTGATATCGTAGTCCAATAACGTTCCATCGAGGTCGAAGAGCACAGCGTGTAAGTTCATGGTAGTTGCCTATCCGTATGCCTAACGGTATCCCTCGACGGCCATCTCGCCTGGTGTTAGTATGATCTCCTCGATGCAACCCTCTTCGGGCCAATAGTCGTACAACCATTGATCCGCCAGCTCCTGGAGAAAACGCCGCCGGAGGGAGAGACGCCGTCCTCCGATGGTGAAGAGTGGGCGGCAGTTTTCGGCCTCTACGGCGATGGTAAATTCTCCACCCAGGCTGTTTTGCCGGATGAAGAAAGGCAGCTGGATATTCTGTTCTTCCAGGAGTTCGCGTACCGCCTGGGTATCCACGTCCACACTCACCGTAGCGCTGCCTTCGTTGAAGGTCACGGTCGCGGTGCGGACGGCGGGCACGTCGGCGAGGAACGTTCGCAGTTCCGCATTGACGTCGTCGTCTGCCACGAGGACGCGGACACGCTCGCTGGACTCCAGCCCGCGCCAGAACTCTACCGCCTCATCCACGTTCGTGATGCGCTGCTCCGGCAGTGCCGGATCGGGTGTAGGTGCCGGTGGTGTCTCGGACTCGGGCGTTGAGACCCCTAGAAGTTCCAGGAGGGGACCGATGATGGGCCACTCGGGTAGGGGAGGGAGCCTATCGTCGCCGGGTGCTGCGTATGCCGGCACCACAGCGGTGAAGAGCAAAACAACAGTGATCAGGATCCACGATATACGTTTCATCTCCAACCTCATTTCTTGGAATGGACTTCTCTATAAAAAGGGAGCGCGCAGCACGCGCCGGTTCATCTGTGAGGGGGGATAGATCACGCCTCGTCAATCCCCCACCAGTACATGTCAGCCAACTTCCGGTGTTCCTGATGGAGTCGGAGGTAGCTTTCGTACCGGTGTTCATCGATCTCACCCGATTCCAACGCCTCCAGGACAGCGCAACCTGGTTCCACGGTGTGACTACAATCGGAGAATTGGCAGTGGGGGACGTAAGGCGCGATGTCGGGGAAGTGGGCATCGATCTCTTCCGGTTCCAGGTCGAAGAGGGCCAGGGCGCGAATACCAGGTGTGTCCGCTACCCAACCACCTACCTCCAGCGGTACGAGTTCAGCGACGGTGGTGGTGTGGCGTCCCTTGCCGGTGGCTTCGCTCACTGACTTGACCTGCAAACCCAAACCTGGTTGGAGAGCGTTGAGGAGGCTGGTCTTTCCCGCACCGGAGGGGCCGACCAGAGCCGATATCTTGCCCTGCAACCGCTCTTCCAGAAGGTCGACGTTCTCACCTGTAAGAGCGCTGGTATAGATGATCTCGTATCCGATCCTCTCGTAGATGTGAAAGTACCCTTTTGCTTCCTCTTTTGTAACCAGATCGACCTTGTTCGCACAGACAAGCGGTGGGATGGATTGGCGCTCAGCGCCTACGAGCAGGCGATCCAGCATCCGCAGACGCGGATCAGGGTTGGCACAGGCCAGCACGAAGACCACCTGGTCAGGATTGGCGATAATTACCTGTTCCTTTTCTCGCAGATAGCCGCGCCGATCCCAGCGGCGGGAGCCTCGCCCGGAGGCTAATGGTTTGAGGCGGGAGAGGGTTCGGGTGCGCGGTTGGACTTCCTCAATGATGTACCCTCCTTCGGGCATGGGCTGCCACAGCACTCTATCGCCCACCGCAACGATAGTGGTGTCGTGTCGTTCTTTCTTCAGACGTCCTCGTATGCGGGCTGTCACCTGTTCTCCTTCTTCAGTGAGAATGGTGTAAAAGCCGCTCTGCGACTTGATAATCATGCCCTGCTGAAGTATCTCTTCGCTATTCTCCACGCGCTCCTTTTCGTTTACGTTCCACCTCCGCTGAAGCGAAACACGCTCTTTCATCCTGGTTTGCTTCGATAGTGTACCATAGGGCACGGGAGGTTCAAGGAAAGCGAAGGCGCTTGAGATATGCTCTGCTCCGGCAATTGACTAACTCTCTCGTTCAGGTATAATATTCGAGCCTTGTTAAGCGAACGAAAAACCGTCGCGGGTGACCGCGCGGTTTTGTGTGTCTATCTATACCTAGGGTACATTCTACAGCGACCCCCGGGTCGAATAGCGGAGAAGGAGAAGATAATGCCTAAACGTACTTATCAACCAAAGAAGCGCAAGAGGATGCGTAAGCACGGTTTCCGAGCTCGTATGTCCACTAAAGGCGGGCGCAAGGTACTCAAGCGTCGTCGCCTCAAGGGACGCAACCGGCTGGTCTCGGTGAAGCTTGGAGGTGCCAAGCGCCTTAACTGGAAAGAGCACTCGCAACGGCCCCGGCGTCGCGACTAGGTCCGTTGCCGGAGCGTTATCCTTGGAAGAAGAGCATGCGCCTGCGGCGTCCGCAGGACTTTCGGCGTGTCTGGAAGGAAGGACGTTCCTGGGCGCATTCGCTCTTTATTCTCTGGGCTGCCCCCAACGATCTACCCTACTCACGGGTAGGATTCACCGCCAGCCGCAAGGTGGGCGATGCTGTGACTCGCAACAGGGCGCGCCGATTACTCCGAGAGGCCACGCGACACTTATATCCCCATCTTGCCGATGGTTGGGATGTGGTGCTTGTAGCGCGGGGAGCGCTTGCAGCAGCGAAGACACAGGAGGTAGAATCTGGTCTGGAAGCGTCGCTACGACGTGCGGATCTCTGGTGCTAAACGCAGTCCGAGGCATGCCATGAGACGTGCGGTGCTCTGGCTTATTAGTTTTTACCAGCGTGCTATCTCCCCCCTTTTTCCCCCTTCCTGTCGATTCACGCCAACCTGTTCTCATTACAGCTACGAAGCTATTGCACGCTTTGGTTTGTTGAAGGGTACATGGCTTGCTCTCAAACGCATTTCCCGTTGCCATCCCTTTAATCCCGGGGGTTACGATCCCGTTCCTTTAGTTCAGGAGGATTCATGAAATATTGGTGGAAGTCAAGAGGCCGCACTCTTCGGCGGCGTCTGTTGAGCCCGCTGATCTTCGTCGTGGCGGCGGCGATACTGCTGGTCGGTTGTGCCGGTGGCGCAACGCGTCAGGAGAGCTGGCCGGGGCTCATCGCAGATGATGGAACCCTTTACGCCGCGAACGTTGACCAGATCCAGGCCTTTGACGCCGAGAGTGGCGACGTTCTCTGGTCGTGGTTTCCGGGTGAAGAACCTAGTCGGAATAGTGGATTTTACGCCCGCCCGGTCTTGGATGAAGCACACGATTTGCTGCTGGTGGCCGGATTTGACGACCAGACGGTCTATGCGCTGCGGCTGGGGGAGCGTGGTGATGTCCCCGGTGTGGCGTGGACCTTCCCGGGCGATGGAAGCGAAGACGGCGCGCGGGGCCAGTACGCCGGCAGCGGCGTTGTGACCGATGATCTTTTCCTTATCGGTAATGGTGATGGTTCTATATATGCCATCGACCTCGAAGATGGTTCGCTGGCATGGTCATTTGCAACGGGAGACCGTGTCTGGGCAACTCCCCTTGTAGTTGGGGGGACGGTCTACATCGCCTCACTCGACCATTATCTCTACGCTCTCAATCTCTCCGACGGCACGGAGCAGTGGAGACTGGAGACTCGGGGTGCTATTGCCGGTTCGCCCGTCGCAGTCCAGGGTACTATCTGGTTTGGGGATTTTGGCGATCAGATCTACGAAGTCGATCCCGAGACTGGGGACATCCTCTGGATCTTTGAGGAAGGCAAGGATTGGTTCTGGGCTACCCCTGTCGTTGATGAGGATCGTCTTTACTTCGCCGATGTCTCCGGGAACGTCTTTGCTTTGGAGGCCGAGACGCATGATCTCCTCTGGCAGACTCACATAGACGATGTTTTTCGAGGTGAGGGTCTGATTTTCGACGAGAACCTGTACCTTCCCGGCCACCAGGGAGGGCGTATCTATAATCTGGACGTGAGCAACGGGGATCGCATTCCCTGGGGCGAGGAGCCCGAGAATCCCCGTCGGCTGCCCAGCAGTCTGGCGATGGATGATGATCTCATCTTTGCCATGCCCATCTTGAGCACTGAGCGAATCCAGGCGTATGGGATTGTCAATGGAAAACTCCAATGGCAATATCCCCAGGCTGAAGGAGAGTAGAACCGTGTGGGACTTAATCATTGTTGACCCCATTACCAATTTGTTGTTGATCTTCTACAAGCTGCTGGGCCAGCAGACCATCCTATCCGTTGCTCTTCTCACTCTCCTGGTACGTCTAGCGCTCACACCTCTCACCCTCAATCAGCAGAAGAGCCTTCGCAAGCAACAGGATCTCCAGCCAAGGTTGAAGGAGATCCAGGAGAAATACAAGAACGACAAGGAACGCCTTGCCGAGGAGCAGATGAAACTGTACCGGGAGTTGGGTGTCAATCCCCTGGGCGGTTGTCTGCCCCTGCTCATCCAGTTGCCGCTGATGTTTGGCCTTTATCAGGCCATCATTCGTGCTCTTGCGGCTACGCCGCTGGGCCTGCTGGATCTTCCCTCTCATCTCTATCGGTGGTTGCCCCCTTTCCTGAACGTCAGCACACTTGCACCGTTACAGAGCCAGTTCTTGTGGCTGGATCTGGCCTTGCCTGATCCCTATTTCGTATTGCCCATTCTCGTGGTTGTTACTTCCTGGCTTCAACAGAAGCTCCTTACCGCAGCATCTCCCTCTTCTGGTTCGTCCGACCCGCAGGCGCAGGCTATGAGCCAATCGATGCAGGTCACCATGCCGCTCTTCATGGGCTTTATCTCGATGAACTACGCGGCTGGCCTTTCGGTTTACTTCGTGATTTCAAATCTGGTAGGTATCCTGCAGTTTTACCTGTTCCGCCGTCATTATGCCGGTCAGGATGCTGACGAGGATAAGTCACAGAAATCCAGATCCGGCAAGCGCGCGTTGAAGAGCTCAGGATCGTGAAGTTTGATGTGTTATAGTTGAATATCGAGGAGGAAGTGGGTATGGTATCCAAGGAGTCGGTAGAAATTACGGCTCCCTCTGTGGAGGAGGCGACGATCTTGGGGGTGACCCGTCTGGGCATCACTCGAGATGAGGCCATTATCGAAGTCCTGGACGAGGGCAGCCAGGGTTTCCTCGGCATCGGTGCGAGAAAGGCGCGAGTCCGTGTAACCCGCCGACCCTTTGTCGATATCATGGCACCCCCCGCCGAGCCTGCCCCCGTGGTCAAAGAGGAAGCGCAAACTCCGGAGCCACCCCCGGCGCCAAAGCCCGCACCTCGTCCCCGGGTGCAGCCGAAGCCGAAAGCCGAACCGAAACCGGAGCCTGAATCGGGGTCGCCGGCTGAAGTACCGTCACCACAGGCGGAGGCAAAACCCGAATCTGAACCTGAACTCAAGCCCGAGCGGAGTGCTGAAGCGCCCAAGAAGAGTCAGCGCGAAGTTCCTTCACATCGCCCTCGAACCACGGGGTTCGAGCGTGAGCGCCTGGAGGAAGTAACGCTGGAGGTCGCCGAGAACCTCTTTGGTGCTTTACAGGTGCGTATGAAGACCAAGTGGAAGGATGACGATAGTCCTACACTCTGGCTTTCTTTGAAGGGTAAGGATGCCTCTGCTCTGGTGGGGCGTCGGGGACGGACTCTGAATTCAACCCAATATCTCGTCAGAGCCCTCGTGCGGCGTCAGGTCAAGGGAAATTATAACCTGGTGGTGGATGCCGACGGTTATCGTCGCCGCCGTCACCGGAGTCTACGGCGTTTGGCCCGGCGCATGGCTGACAGGGCTGTGGAGACGGGTAAGTCCGTACGTTTGCGCTCTATGCCTGCTCGTGAACGACGTATTGTCCATGTAGCACTACGTAAAGATCCTCGGGTGCGCACCCAGAGCTCGGGCTCCGGGCGTGATCGCGCCGTCGTTGTCTATCCCAAGTGACATCCGTCCATGACCCACATTTACGCCTTTGCCAATCAAAAAGGGGGCGTCGGCAAGACCACCACGGTGGTTAACCTGTCCGCCGCCTTGGCAGATTGGGGATTCCATGTTCTCCTGGTGGACGTGGACCCTCAGGGCAACGCTACGACCAGCCTTGGTGTGAACCCGCGCGAGGTCGCTGATTCTAGCTACGAGGTCTTGCTGGGTATGCGTCCGGCCTCGGAGGTTATCCGGGGGACCCGTTGGTCGGGTCTCGATCTGGTGCCGAGTACCCCTGGTCTGGCTGGAGCTACCGTAGAGCTTAACGCGCTCTCCGATCCAAAGGAACGCGCTGAGCGCCTGAGTGGTGCGTTGAGCACCGTTGAAGATTATGATTACATACTCATTGATTCCCCACCCAGCCTGGGCCTGTTAACCATCAACAGTCTATGCGCAGCGTATGGTGTTGTGATCCCTGTGCAGTGCGAGTATCTGGCTCTGGAGGGACTGACGCAGCTTATGTACACCATAAGCCTTATCCAACGGAGCCTCAATGCGAGGTTGCAGGTGCGTGGGTTGGTCATGACCATGTACGATAAGCGGACGACGCTCTCACGTCAGGTTGTGGAGGAAGTGCAGCACCATTTCCCGAATCAGGTCTTCCGCATCCTTATTCCCAGAAGTGTCCGTCTTGGTGAGGCGCCCAGCTACGGAGAACCGGGAGTTTTCTACGCACCGCGCTCCGCTGGAGCTCTGGCCTATAGAGTGTTGGCCTGGGAGATTCTGAGCGATGATGGGTACGAGGTCGATTGGACCCCACCACCTGAGGTGCTGGAAGACTAGGGTTGCTGGTAATTATATTGATACACCCCGCCGTGAAAGCGACGGGGTGCTTTTTTTACCCATAAAATGACGCTGGCGTACTACGATTCCAGATCCGTTTCCATTTCGGGCTCGCGTTCGGGATTCTCCATCTCCGGCACGACAACGCCCTGATACCGCCTCTCAATGCGTTCGTAGGC
>JBNGDR010000042.1:0-10615 GCA_049975685.1 Anaerolineae bacterium | reverse complement strand
AAGAAGCCGGCGACTACGATGCCCAACCAGGGACCACGACTCTTGGCGTACCAGATGGTGAGCAGATTGACGGCCAGGATGAAGATATAGCTCGAAGCCCGAAAGATATCGCTCAATCGCGCTTCCTCGCGGCGTAGGATATCCCGGAAGCTCTCGATGATCCGGGCGCCGATCAATGGCACGACCATGATGAGATAAGCGGCGACGAAAATAGCGTTCCCCATATTGGAAGCCACTCGCTTCTGAACGTCGCCGGCCCAGGGGAGAGGATCTAATCCATTGTGCTGGATGATACCATAAAGGGAGACGGGCAAGCTATTGAGAATGAGAACCGTTATCAATCGACTCAATTGCACCCGGGTGCGCAAACTCGTAAGCATGGCAAAGAAGATAACCAGGTACCCAAACCAGGTGAAGGTCCCCTGTAAGCGCTGATAGGAACCCACAAAACTGGTATAGGGCACCAGAGAAAAGATGGAGCTGATGAGATAGACCACCATGGTCACCAATGCGGGGAGCACCATGGGAGCACGCCAGGAGAAGCGCAGCGGTTGTTCCTTATGCAACAGCTCCTCGACGAAGCGCACCAACCATACGATGGCCATGACTACGGCTAACGCCCGCAAGGTGGTGAGCTTATCCGGCTCAAAGACCCGGCTCGAATAGACGTTGAAGAAGACGGGGGTGACGGTTATGCCGATAAGCCATCCGGCCTCGAGAAAGCGGTCACAGAAAAGGCTCAGCTTCGATGAATTCATCTGAAAGCTCCTAAATCCAACGCAGAGATCATAATATCGCCGAAGTGTTTCCGGCAGAGCGTCAACGCAACAACGCTACCATGTCCAGGGTATATAACAATAGATCATCATACACGACCCAAACGAAAAAGCAAGGTATGTACGTCGGGTTATACCTTTTCTATCCCCCGTCGTCTCCCTTGGTGACGAGGATGACCAGGAGATCGTTGACGTTAGTTCCGGTGGGGCCGGTACGCAGAAGGGCGCCCACAGCCTCGAGCAAGGGATAGCTGTTATTCTCGTCGAGGGCCTGACGAGGCTGGAGCCCCCGGGCACGAGCTCGCGCCAGCGTCTCCCCATCAACAATGGCGCCTGCTGCATCGGTAGGGCCATCCGTACCGTCGGTGGCCAGAGCCATGAGGGAAACATCAGGGAGATCTTCCATAGCCAGAGCGGCGGCCAATGCTAACTCCTGGTTCCGCCCGCCCTTTCCCTCCCCCCGGATGGTGACCGTGGTCTCCCCACCCCAGACAAGGCAGGCAGGAGGCGTAAGAGGGTCGCCATAAAAGCGCATCCCCTTCGCCAAAGCTACCGCCACCCGAGCCACTTCTCGCGCCTCCCCCTCGATAAAGGTGGTCAGGAGCAACGCACGATATCCCAGCGCTTCTGCTGCAGAAACGGCAGCCCGCGCCGCCACCCAGTTGGAACCAACCATATGATGATACACCCGTCGAAAGATGGGATCATCAGGCTTGGGAGTATCCGGGATCTCCCCAGCACAACCCTGAGATAGATGCTCACGGACCGCCGAGGGCACCGATTCTAGGAGATCATAGCGTTCCAGAACCGCCCAGGCATCCTCGAAGGTCGTCGGGTCGGGGGCCGTGGGGCCAGAGGCGATGACATCCAGCTTATCACCTACCACGTCCGAGAGAATGAGGACGACGCTCTCGGCCGGGTTGATGGCGCGGGCAAGCTGCCCACCTTTCAAACGGGAAAGGTGTTTGCGAACTGCGTTAAGTTCGTTGATGGTGGCACCCGATTTCAGAAGGAGGTCTGTGACAGTGCGCAGATCTTGAAGCGATATCCCTTCAACGGGCAGCGAGAGCAAAGCGGAGCCACCTCCGGAAAGCAAAACGATCACCAGATCTCGCGACGTCACATCTGCCAGCAAATGCATGACAATTTCGGCACCCCGTACCCCTTGCTCGTCGGGGACAGGATGCCCGGCTTCGATGACCTGCACCGATTCTTCTAACGCGTGTCCCGCAGCGTGCTCGTACTTGGTCACGATGACACCTGCCGTGAGTGCCGATCCCAGGACCGACATCGCGGCCTCCGCCATGGGCACGGCCGCCTTCCCACCACCTACCAGCAGAACACGATCCCGATCGTCGAGAGACCACGACCGTTCTCCTATGGAAAGCACATTGTCCTCCAGGCGTAAGGTCTGCTTCACTGCCTGCGACGGATCAACCGCTTCCAACGCTGCATCCCGGATACGACATAGGTGTTCGTGGTCCCCCATCTCTCCCCCTAACTCGAGTAAATGGAAAATCGGCTCTTATCTTCGCAACGCTGTTAGCGCGCGTGAGGCAGCCTCTTCGGGCGTCGCGTCATCACTTTCAAGAAGGAGAACCAGGCCCTCCTGCAATCCCCGCCGGATAGGTTGATCGATAGTTGCTGGCAAACCTGGCTCGGCGATCATCAAGAGATTGGTCAGGAATTCGTTCTCTTCCGACGACAAAGTCCACAGAGAGAGCGCTTCACCCGTCGTCGGAAGCCTGGACATAGAGGTGGATAAATCCGCCATCTGTTGTGATTCGCTCAACCAGGATGCCAGCTGCAGAGCGGCCTCCTGACGATGAGGCTCCGTCGCCACAATAGCAAACGACCAGAAATGAGCCACGGCAGCGGGAGCACCGTCACGGGTGGGAATCCAGGCCGGTTCCCCAATTCGGGGCGCTGTGCGCCAATAGGTGCCAGCAGGCACGACGCTCAGGCTGCCCAGGCGTTCCTGGTATCCCGACCAGCAGGCAAGAGGGTCCACAAGAGCCATGACAATCTCCGGATCTAATGCGTTGGTCTCTACCAAGCTGTCCAGAAATCCATAGAGCTCTTCAAGACGGGCTCGCTCCAAAACTGGATTGCCCTCCTCATCCACGACGGCGCCGCCTGAACCAAGATAGGCGGTGAGGAGAAAATCACCGGCAAGTCCATCCAGAGGAGCAGCGGGTATAAGCAAAGAATAACCTTCACTCAGGACCGCCGTCCAGGAAAGAGGAGGTCTGGCCCCTACCCCGGAATTATAGACCATATGTTCTATATCCGCCAGGAAGGGGATTCCATAGGTTGTAGAATTCATCTGCACGCCACGCCTGGCAAAAGGGAAGGTGGAGGCTGGAAGATTCAAATCGGGGAGAGGTTGAAGTAACCCCGCGTCCGCGGCCAAACGGAGATCGGTCTCATCAAGAAGTATCACATCGGGCAACACAGAAGGAGCGGCAGCATGTCCAGCAGACAAAAGATCATACAGACCGCCGGCGCCTTTCGCTTTCTTGACCAGTAGTTCCACCTGAATGTCCCGATGGTTGCGGGAGAAGGATTCTATCTGCTCAACCAGAAGAGCAGCATCGGGATTGGTCTCATCATAGGGAGCTAGAAAATCCGGCACCCACAACTCGATGGTTGTAAGGCCGCGGGGGATAGTTGGTGTAGGTGAAGGTGTCACGGCTACCGTAGGAGTCGGGCTGGGCGAAGGTGTAGGCGAAGGTGCCGGCGTCGAGTTCACAAACTGACACCCAGCCAGGGCCAGCAGCAGCGTCGCAATGAAACACAACTGCAACAACTCTCTCAAGGTACACCTCCCGTTTTGATACGGATGGTCGTCAATCATCATCAACCAGAACCTCTTGTAACGCCGAGTATACAGGTCGAGGACGAAACTCGGGCGTTACAAAGGAAAAGTAATCCTGATAGCTATGCGCCGTGACGGGTAACCGAAATACCCACATAACGAGGGCCGGACACCAGGGCCATTCGGATTCGGCCCAGGCATAGGCCTGCAGAGAATAGGCTACCCGCTGTGAGGGCTTGACTGCCCAGGACCAGCGGGGATGGCTGTTCCAGCCGGACTCGGTAACGTAGATGGGCTTCTCACCATCACCACGCATAACCATGCGCTGGCGCAACAATTCCACTCGTCGGAAATTGAGGATCTCGGGGTCAGGTTCCATCTCGGGGGGGAAGACCATGCCATAGGCATGCGCGGCCAGAGCATCGAAGTAGTCTGCGGCACCAGCATCGTACATATCCTCCAGGTAGAGGAGATCGTTCAAGCCTGCGTGACTCCCACGAGGCTCCAGGGTGGGAGCCAACGCGCCTGCAAGCACGACAATCTCGGGATTGGCAGCATGCGCAGCCGGATAGACCTCTCTTAGAAGATCGACGTAAGCCGAAGCATCGACCGGCCGATACCCCCATTCATAACTCAAATTGGGCTCATTCCAGATGATGACGTGTCCCACAGTGCCTTGATATCGGGCTGCAAAATCCGCCACAAATTCCGCGAAATCCGGGTAATGTTTCTCATCGAGATAGGTAAAGGTGGTTTCCTGCTCCTCAGGATCGGGACGCGCCCAATCGGGGACAAAGCCCAGTCGAGCGATGACTTGTAACCCCTGGTTCTCTGCGTGAGAGATGATAGTGTCCGTATGCGCCCAGCGATATTCATCCTCCGTGGGCTCAATGTAGGCCCACGGAAAGTACTCCACGATCCACGGGGCGCCCATCTCACGAACCATCGCGAGCGTGCGTTGAATTTTCCACGCCTCTACTTCATCAGAGAGCCTGGTATGAACACCCACCTTGGGATTTCGAGTGTGGACCGTCTGAGGAGCCTCCAGGGTCACCAATACCCCAGGAGGACGTATCATACCCAACAAGCACGCAACAAGCACTCCCCAGAGAAGCGCGTGGCCCATCTTCGAAGGCCAGAGGCCAGGGGAGAACACGGCATGCAAGTGGTCCGATAATTTGGTCTTTATTCTCATATAACAGCTCCCCTGCATTATACCTTTCCCAGCAGGAAAGCCAATGAACTAGCCCACAAAGGGAAAGCAGGGCGTTGAAGGCGTCCTCGCCAACCCTCCTACCCGGAAATCTCCAACTACTTTGAATACGCATCGCCCATGACTTTTTTCCCATTGCTGGAAGATGTCTTAATAGGTACAATTATGTTATGTTGGCTGTTCTGTCGCTCACAGATAACCCAGAACGTTTCCAGGCATCTCTACGAACCCGGTTACAGGATTCTTTACCGGGCCGGGACGCCCAGAAACGAATGGCGCCTATGCCACGAAAACTCTCGCCAGAACCAAACTCCTCGCCCAGACGGTCCGCCGTCCTTCTCCCCCTCTTCGAGAAACGTGGGATGGTACATATACTGCTGACCATACGACAAGAGAACCTGAACCATCATGGAGGGGAAATCGGGTTTCCGGGGGGGGTAATGGAACCCGAAGATACGAATCTCACAGAAACAGCGCTGCGCGAGACGGAAGAGGAACTGGGACTGCCCAGGGAAAATGTAGGGATACTGGGAAGGCTGACGCCCCTTTACATCCCGCCCAGTGACAACCTGGTGCAGCCTTTCGTGGGCTGGGTCACCTGTCCCCCAACCCTGGCCCCGAATGACGTGGAGGTCGCGCGAATCTTGCAGGTTCCACTGGAATTGCTGCTTCGTCCGGATACCATCCAGCGAGATCTGTGGTACATCGACCAACGCGTGCTTCGTGTCCCCTATTATCAATTCGACGACTACGAGATCTGGGGCGCAACGGCGATGATCATCAGTGAATTTCTGGTCCTCGTGGAACAGGTTCTTGAAAGAGCGATCTCGCACTAATGATGTCCAATCCCAATCTATCCCCACCGAGGGAGTTCGTCGATTTCTGGAATGCGCTCCGTCCTCATCTCCAGCTGGGGGACGTGCCACCCACACCTGTCGCTCTGCGCCCGCCGAGAACCGTCGCGTTCGAAGAGCCCCTCCGCCAATCTCTGGCGCGTTTGGTAGGGGAAGACAACGTTCTATGCTCACCCGAGGTTTGCCGGAGATACGCCGGCGGCAAGACTTACGCCGGCTTCATCCGTCGCCACACCGATGATTCCAGCCCTTTGGCCATCGTCCGACCGAAAAATGAACAGGTGATTGCCGAGCTGATGCTCTGGGCCGGGAGCCGGGCGATTCAACTCCTACCGTGGGGAGGGGGCACAGATCCCTATCGAGGCAAGAGCGAGAGCGGGGAAGGCTTCATCACCGTATGCTTCGATCACCTGAGTGAGATTCTCAACGTTGACGAAGAGCACCAGACGTTACAGGTACAAGCCGGGGCAGGATGGCTGGAAGTGGAAGAGGTTCTCAATACCCGCAACCTGACAACAGCCCTGGTCTTCCCCTCACCTGATGCGACTCTGGGTGGTAGGGCCGCCTGCGGCGCTATTGGTCTCAAGGCCCTGGAATACGGTTCCCTGGCAGATCACATACTGGGAATGCGGGCGATCACCCCGGCCGGCCTTATGGTGTTGGAGCAACCGACACCGGAGACCTCTGATCCTCGGTGTATCATGCTCGGCACTTACGGAAGATGGGGGGTGATTACGGAGCTCTCCTTACGAATCTTCCCTCGCCCGGCCGAGAAGACTCATCTCATCGCCAGCTTCCAGAGATGGGACGAGGCTATCGATGTCCTCAAATCCTTGATGAAACAGGATCTCAAGTTGACGACTGCGCGCATCATCCCCAATCAAGCGCTGTCCCTCTTCGGGATCGATATCTCCTCAAAGCTGCTCCAGATCATGCGGTCAATGCGCTCACCCTCCTGGGAGGCCCACCTCATCTTGGAGATTGAGGGCTCCCGTGAGATAGTCAACGCAACCAAGAATCAGATACAACGCAAACTCCAGGAGAGAGACGTTCAGATAACGGGCAACGGCAAGATCCCGCCCGCAAACCACACCATGCAGGCTCAACGTCAAGTGCTCCTGAAACACCTCTGGCACCGAGGAATTCTGGCTCACGTCATAGCAGCACGGGTTCCCTGGCGCAAGACTACGGCTTTTCTATCTGACTGGAGAGAATCGCTGAATAGCGTGCTCCGGGCTACCAGCGGGAAACCTGGCATGACCTTGACCGAGATCTACGCGTCACGCGATCACGCCATTCTTGAGACCCTTCTGCTAGGACATCAAAACAGGGAAGAACCGGCAGCACTCCAGGAACAACTACAGAGCATCCAGTCGGTGGCTCAAGAAATTCGGAAACGCTGGGATGTAGAACGAGAGCCTGCCGCACTCCTAACGCAGGTAAGAGAGGTAATGGCCCGCACCCTGGACCCACAAGAGGTCATGATGCGCTAAACCATAGCGGGACGTTCAAGGCGCCGGTCAGCAAACTGACCGGCGCCTCTGTCTATCCAAAAACGGATAGGTTGCTTCACTGAATCTCAATAACCTCTCCCACGAGGTCGTAAACCATGGCATCCTTGACCTCAACGCGCACCATACGATCAACGGTGCGCTCACCCGGAATTAACACCAGGCCATCGATCTCCGGAGCATCCCGGTAGGTGCGCCCTATCGTCAATCCTTCCCCCGTCCCTTCAAGCAGAACGGAGAGCTGCCGGCCGATGAGATCCTTGTTCTTCTCAAGCGAGATGGGTTGCTGAGCGACCATTAACGCATCCAGGCGTGCATCTTTAACTGCTTCGGGGACATCGTCGGAGAAGGCTGCGGCTGGTGTCCCTGCTTCCTGGGAATATTTGAAGACGCCTACGCGGTCGAAGCGCATCTTCTCCACAAATCTGAGAAGTGCCAGGAATTCCTCATCCGTCTCTCCCGGATACCCCACGATAAAGGTCGTGCGCAGGCAGACGTCAGGCAGGCGGCTCCTCAGCTGCCCTACAGTGCGCCTCACCCAATCCACGTCCGCCGGACGCCGCATCCTGCGCAGAACGTCCGGGTGCGCATGCTGGAGGGGAATATCGACATAGGGTAAAACCTGCGGATGCGCCACCATCACGTCCATCAACCGGGGTGTGACAAAGCCAGGATAGGCATAGAGGATTCGCAGCCAGGGAACATCGGGCACAGCCTCGACCAAACGCTCCAACAACCGGGCCAACCCATTCTCAAGTTCCAGATCATGACCATAATAGGTGGTGTCCTGAGCGATAAGATTGATCTCAAGAACGCCCTGCAACTGTAGAAACCGCGCCTCCTCAACGATAGCCTCGACGGGACGGCTGACATTCGGCCCTTTGATCAGAGGAATGGCACAAAAAGCACATTGGCGGCTGCAACCATCGGCGATCTTCAGAAAAGCGCTGGCACCTGAAAGAGCGAATCCGGGAGCACCGGCCTCCTCCGGCAGTGCCATGGGCCGATCTTCCGTGTAGATAAGACGTTCTGATCGTCGTTCCAGAGCGTCGAGGAAAGGTACGATGGCATGCCAGGAACGGGTCCCGATTGCGGCGTCGAGCTCCGGGACCAACTCCAGTAAGACCTCCGGCTCCCGTTGTGACCAGCACCCGGCCGCGACGATCTTCTGCTCCGGCGAACGTCGTGCACCGAGATCACGTAACATCTCCAGCGATTCCTCCCTGGCGGCCGCGATGAAGCCACAGGTGTTGACGATGAGAACATCGGCCTCCTCGGGCTCATCGCTGGGACGGTAGCCAGCCCTTTGCAACAGCACAGCCATCCCGTGAGCATCCACGGTATTCTTGGGACACCCCAACGAAGCAATATAGAAACGTGGAGCCTTCCGGACTCCACGTTCAAGAGAATTCTCGTTCATATTAACCTCAGGAGCCTTCGGGAGATACCTCCCCGGCAGGAGACCAGGCCCGACGTATCACTTCACCCTCTCCGCCCAGTGAACCCCAATCCTCACCATTCACGTAGAGATGAAAGGCCCCTCCGTTTCCAGTCTCGACAAGACACTGTTCCTCGGACACCGCATCGAGAGTTTGACCGGGCGCGGCCACGCCCTGAAAAACAACCTCGTCACCGGCTACAAAGCGTACCCACGCATGCTCTTCGACCTCCAGGCGGATAGTCACAGTGCCATCCACTGCGGGGACAAAAACCGGTCCCTCCTCGGGCAATTCGGTCGCCTCCACAACAGGCGGTTGTTCAGCAGGCGCTGTCGGCGCCGTCGGCGTGGGAAGGGTATTGTTATCACCCGACCCTAACTCCAGATAGATATAAGCCCCCCCCGCCAACACCATAAAAAAGACCATAGCGCCCACAAGGATCCAGAGAAGCGTGGGGGGGATACCCTGTGATGGCGTGGACACCTCTTCTTCAGTTGGGGGCGGAGCGAACACACTGGGGCGCTCACGGTTCTGACGCTGTATCGTCTCTGTGACGGGTTTAGGTCGGGGTTGCACGGGACGCCCTTCAACCTCGGCCTCATAACGAGCCAGGGCCTCTTCGACAGGCACCCCGAGAAAGCGTGCGTAGTTGCGCAAGAAGCCCCGCGCCTGAATAGGACCGGGTAACGCGGTATAATCCCCCACCTCCAGAGCCTGAAGATAGCGCCGCCTTATACGCAGCGCTGACTCAACATCGTCTAGAGTAAGGTCGCGCGTCTCACGGGCTCTACGCAACCAGCCCCCCAACCCTTCAGCCATCAAGCCTCCAGTTCGACCACGACTCGGGCCTGGGCGCGCACGCCGCCCTCCAACTTCAAGTCGATGAGATGAACTCCCAGCTCTCGAATCGGCTGCTCCAGCATAATATAACGGCGATCAAAAGACTCACCAATTACATCCTCGATAGCTTCGGCGATGTCCTTGCTGGTAACAGAGCCGTACAAACGACCTGTCTCTCCGGCCTTGACCTCGAAATGCAGCGGAGCCTCCTTAAGCTGCTCCGCGATGCGTTCGGAGTGCGCCTGCTCGCGCGCGTCTCTGGCTTCATCAATTTTCTGCTGGCGTTGAGCCGCTTTGATCTCGCCCGCTGTGGCTGGGACAGCCAGCCCCTGGGGGAAGAGATAATTACGGGCGTAACCCGCCGCAACATCTTTGATCTCGTTCGCCTCACCCAAACCTTCCACCTTACGTCTGAGGATCACCTGCATCTCTACAAACCTCCTAAATACTGAATTATCATTATAGACATCAAGATTCCGTTCGCTGATGGCGAGCGGAATCCGATATGTTTCACGTGAAACATTCCCGGCCTACAGATGCGGATCAGACCCCGGCACCGAGAATGCGCAGCTGCAACGCCAACAGGCTACGCGTGATCTTCTGCGTGGTCGTGGGATTGTCAAGGAGCTGTAAACCAGCCTGATAAGCAGCAAATCCGGCCTGACGGTCGCCACTCTTGAACAGAGCGATCCCCAGTGCCATGAGTGTCTCACCTTGTTTCTGGCGTTCGCCCAACTCTTCGAAGATCACCGAAGCTTCGCGCCAGGCCTTGACAGCCTCCTCTCTACGCCCAAGAGAAGCGTAGACACTTCCCAGATTTCCTAGCGCCTGTGCCTCCCGAGAATGATCCTCGCTTCGCACAAAGATACGCCTTGCTTCCTCCAGGACATCAAGAGCCTCCTCCCAACGGCCCTGTTTGCGCCGGATGATACCTACATTGTTGAGCATTTCGCCAGCCTCGATCTCCCGGCCTTCCTCGGCAAAATGCTCCAGGGCTTCATTGAAGCGGCGCGCAGCTTCATCATAGAGCCCCTCTTGAAAAAGTCGCAAGCCTTCGTTTTGTAATTCTTCTGCTGTTGGAGCCGCCATCACCTTACCTCGCTATTGATATCTATCAAGATCTGCCAGCCGCCGACCCATTAATATGTTTTACGGACGGCGAGC
>JBNGDR010000041.1:0-10765 GCA_049975685.1 Anaerolineae bacterium | reverse complement strand
GGAAAAATCTAACTTCTCTCACAAACAACATACTTTATACAACTTCTTCACAGGATAAACCACCCAACAAAGCAGAAAACCCCGCCACAAAATCCGATTCTTGGTCTTTTCTCAAAATTGGAAGGAATTTGTTAGCTGGAGCCCCCCTTTTTGGAAGGTTCTTGGAAGGTTGATGTGGTTTAATAGTGTTAGGGTGATGCACCTAACCCTATGGTATTGAAAGGGACAAGTTGACAGCCGAAGTAAGCAGCGAGGTCTAAATGCCTGCAGAGGCCCTTGAGAATACAATTCTTCTCGTCAGCGATCACGTGGGGCTCTCCAGAGCCATCAGGGTAACCTTGGAGAGCGAGGACGTCCTCGTGGTAACAATCCCCATGTCAGGCGAGACCCACCCCATAACCAGAGAAGAACCTCGTGGGGGACTCATCATCGCAGTGATCTCCTCACCCAGTCGGGCTCTCTTCATCGCGTTTCGGGTTAGCGAGATCTTCAACCAACTGGGACACATTCCGCTGCTCGTTATCTCCGATGAACCCGTGACCTCGCTCCTGAGCGAGGGTGCCGTCCATCTCCCTTTGCCCTTCAATCTGGACGATCTCCGCCGGACGGTCAGACGCCTTCTCAAATCCACACCTTGACTGGGCCTGGTGTCAGTCTACTCATATCCTTCAGGATTCTGCGACTGCCAACGCCAGGTGTCGGCGCACATCTCATCGATACCGCGCTCGGCCTTCCAATCCAAATCCAGGGCGGCCCGCGACGGGTCAGCATAGGAAACAGCGACATCACCCGGACGCCGATCGACGATGCGGTAAGGTATCTCACGACCGCTGGCCTTCGCGAAGGCGTGGATCACCTCCAGCACACTGTACCCCCGCCCCGTCCCCAGATTGTAGGTAACCACCCCGGGTTGGGATTCCAATTTCCTCAGGGCCTTGATATGACCTAGCGCCAGATCGACGACGTGGATGTAGTCGCGTACCCCCGTACCGTCGGGAGTAGGATAATTGTCGCCGAAAACGCGCACTTCGGGCAAACGGCCCACGGCCACCTGGGCGACGTAGGGCATCAGGTTGTTGGGAATACCGCTGGGATCTTCCCCTATCATACCACTGGGATGGGCGCCTACAGGGTTGAAATACCGCAGCAGAGCCACGTTCCAGCCATCATCGGCGACGTGTACATCGCGCAGGATCTCCTCAATAAAGAGCTTTGTCCGTCCATAGGGATTGGTGGGACCAAGGGCACTCTCCTCGGTAATAGGTACGGACTCCGGATCCCCGTATACGGTGGCGGAGGAGCTGAAAACGAGATTCTTGCTCCCATGCCGTTGCATCACAGCGCAGAGCACCAGCGTACCCGTGACGTTGTTGTGGAAGTAACGCAGGGGCATCGCTACCGACTCGCCGACGGCCTTGAGACCGGCGAAGTGAATCACCGCATCGATGGGCGCCTCCGAAGCAAAAACGGCATCCAGAGCTTCCTCATCGCGCAGATCGACCTCGTGGAAGGCCAACGTCTGGCCCGTCAGCGCCTCCACGCGCCGCAGTGACTCCACCCTGCTATTGGAGAGGTTGTCCACAACCACGACCTCGTATCCTGCCTCCAGCAACTCCACGCAGGTGTGACTTCCAATATAGCCCGCACCTCCTGTGACCAATGTCTTCATGCTTCCTCCCTTTCTGCCAGGGATGACGAACCGAAATGCCGAACCAGATCGTAGGGCGAGAAGACCCCTTTCTCCGTGACGACAGCGCTCACCAGCTGGGGCACAGAAAACCCAGACCCTCATCTGCACGCGTCATCGCTTCGTCACCTCGACTTTGTCTCTATTTCACCTTGAGAAGTATAGCCTTCTCAACGGAATCGGCAATCGGCAGAACGCGATTCGAAACCTTCATCCCGGTTTATGGGGGTGAAAGGGATGCTCGAGATTTGCCAGAAGGCCCAAAACCATCTAAAATGAGGATGTGCGCGATGGTCAAAAACACCAAACGTGCCACTCCTGCGGCCTTTTGGGCCCTTGGGGCGACGAAAGGGCACTGCCGCAAAACACACGGAGCCCAAGAGAGCACTGAAACAAAGCCGCTGACAAGATCGCTGAAGCCATCGCGAACGCTGCGGTGTCGCCAAACACACAAAGCTCGAGAGAGCACTGAAACTATGCGACCTGACGCTGAGGTTTTTATCACGTATCCTGAGAAGGGGCAAGAATGTCCTCTGAGTGTCGACGCTAACACGACCTCTCGCCCCCTCAGCTTACGCTTTGTTCAAACTCGCGAATCATAGTCGATTACATGTTTTTTGCCACACTCCGAGATGTGACCGAAGACCATTGGATGGTGTTGAATCGCAAGAATGAAATTGTGGGCGCCCCATCTCGCTATTCAGTATCGAGACTGAATGAAGCGTTTGTGGAGATTTTTGTTTGTCCTACAATGTAGTTACTGATCCGAGCATATTAAACTAAATGAATCTACATACACCATGGGCGCTACTGAAAGTTTAGGAAATTATGAATGGATCAGTAGTTGTCGTTAGAAAATTCACAACCAAGAGGAGGAAACATGGCAACATCGAAGAAGCAGAGAATAAGGCTTTTGGTCGGAGGCCTTTTCGAAAAGGCATTACAGGGGCTTGAAACTCAATTCCTGCCTACGACCCTCGCTGAAGCTGCTCGTATCTGCGAGCAAAAGGCAGAGGACTTCCAGGCGCGCAGCTTTAGGCAGCAGGCTCGTGCGGAGGTGATGGAGAAGCGAGAGGATCTCATTGCTGCTGGTGAAGCGATGCAGCTCGCCGGAAGGTATCAGAAGATCTCTAGAGCCATGGGAGACCGAGCCCAGGAGCTTCGAGCGATGGCCAAAGAGGCCGAGAAACGCTTGGTCCAGCTCGAAGATGCCGAGGACACCCAGGAGATTGCGCAGATGCTCGTTTCCATCCAGACACCAACGTCTCACTACACGAGGCTGTTGGAAGGTCTTGAGCTGGACAGCGAAATCGAGGCCCGCACCGCCGAATTAATGATGGAAGCCCTAGATGACGAAGAGGACGAAGAGACCACCCGTCACCCTTAGCACACGTTCACACAGGGGGCACGACATTGTGCCCCCCTGTGTGACAAGGAGGTATCGGTATGAAGAGGGATGAGAAGGAGCGCAATTACCTCCGTATTGTAGGAGGTGTGCTGCTGGCTTTGGTGGTGGTAATAGGGATCTTCAATATTGTGGCGTGGCTGCGCCAACGAGAGAGAACCACACGAATTGATACACTGGTGGTATTCAGCGACAACACTGTGAGCAAACCCTTTCTCTCGGAGTCGCTGGATGCGTATCTGGACAACTTGCCACCCAATACTCGGATTGACAAAGTGCGCATTGAGGCTCTAAGCACCGAAGGTATCGTGGATGCTATCGGTGTAGAGCCGGTGCAACCCGATATCATCGTCGGCACCGCTAAAACCATCGCTGCTATCCGAGCTGAACACGGGGAGGCCTATTTTGGCACCTCGGGCGCTCTTATTCCCCGCATTGTGGCCGCGGAAAGAACTATTCTAGCCTGTCAGGAGGGCGTTCTCAATGACGAAACAGTAAATCTTGTCGATGCTATGGAGCAGGCGGGACAAATCGGCATGAGTGACCCCGTGTACTTCGATACTACAGCGTCGATACTCATTGCCTCTGACAAGGAGCAGGCTACGGTGTACAATTATTCACCCTCAGAAGCTCGTGAGTTGGTGAGCCTCATCGAGAGCCATGCAGTCGTGCGCCCTACCGAGATTGGAGCACAAGAACTCGATGCGATAGGGGGGATGCTGGGCCGCTGTGTGGTGGTTGAGGAATCACAGGCGCTGGCATCTGAGGACGTAACGAGTTCTTATACCCTACACGAGCTCCAATTCACACAATGGCAGGGGCTTTATGTCGCTATTGTGCGTGACCGCCCCTTGGGACAAAAGCAAGCCTTGTTGTCATACATTGAAGATGTGTTGTTCAGCACTGAGTGGCAAGAGCGATTTTCTCAAGAGGGTGTGACAGGGGTTAAGCAAAACCTGTCTTCGTCGGTAGCCTCAACGCTTATCAGCGTGAACGATAACAGCGTTGAGGTGCTACGAGAAGCGTTGGGAGGCCAGGTGCAATGAGAGACAAGAAAATCCTACTCATTGTTGTGGTGGTTCTACTGTTTGTTTCTCTGGCGTGCTCGTGCGTTCCCAGCGTTAGGGAGAGTGATAATGTAAATGTAGTCGTAGTGGCAGATGCGAGCCCCGCTGTGGATTCGGTTGTGCGTGCGCTGGAGGAACAGGGATACAATGTGCGCACGGAGCATTACCCGACAGTCCTCGTTCAGCAAGCAGCAGAAGCAGCGCTCACACAGTACCCGGAGCAATTCATTGTCTTGGTTACCGACGCCTACCATCTGAGAGTTGCTGAACCCGCATACTCAATTTATACGAAGATGGGTAATGCCTTTGACCCTACGGTTTTTGTATGCGCCCATGGCACCCCATCCACCAGATGGGAGGACTATGAACGGCTGGGCGTGATGTCGCCCGCTTTTGGCATCTCTGGAGCTGGCGCGATGGGCAGTTGGGTGATGCAAGAACAAAGCGCTCCTCAATACGTGACCTCTGAGATGATACAGGCTGCTGAGTTCCCCTTCGTCTATATGGGGACCCAGGATGCCCTGTTTGATAATCTTGGAGAGGACTATGAGTGTGCTATCACAACGCAATCTGCGGCCCGCCAACGTGTTACGACGCCCACGCCCACTTCGTTGGCTATCAATTATGGAGCCATGCTCGTAGGTGGCGAACCCTGGCGTGTGGGCACGTTGGATAACCTCGACAAGTTGCAGGAGGCCATCGACAAAGGGGTTGCCCAAGCCGACAGTCAGCTTGCCGATGCCCACTCATCCCTGTTTTTCCTACCCGGTAATACTCTGGAAACCATTGAGCGTTACTGGCGTTCTGAGCGGGGTGAGACCACCTTTGTCGCGGTTGCCGATGTGTCAGGCTCCATGGAAGATTGGACGGCGGGCATTGGGGGACTGCGTAAGATAGAAGCTTTGCGCAACGACCTGCGACAGATTCTGGACTATTATCCCTTCGACTTCGATTACGAAGAGATGGTACTAGTTTTCTTCTCAAACCGAGTCACACAAATCGTGGTTCGCGATTCTGGTAGTCTTAACCAGGCCCGACAACACACGGATGACATCATGGCCGACGGGTACACAGCGTTCTACGATGCTGTGTATGATGCACTGCAAAGGAAGCCCGACTACCTGCTCGTGATGAGTGATGGACAGGACACCTCGAGTGTCAAATCTCGTGCAGATGTGTGCGATTTGGCAGCCTCGCTATCCGAGGAGGGTCATGAGACTCAACTCCTAGGCGTTGCTTATGGTAGGGGGCGAGACGAGCTCGAGAAACTTCAGTCGTGCATCGGGGGGCGAGTTGTTGATGGGGGTGAAGGCGCCATACTTGAGGGCATGCTCCAGCTATTCGGCAGCTGGGATTAGGGAGGACACATGCAAACCGAACTTAGAGATAAAATGAGACAAGTCAGGATACGACAGATTGGTCTCGCTGTCGTTGCGTGGTTCGTACTCACGCTCATTGTGGGTGGGCTGCTTAGTACCATCCTCCCACCCCTTATCGCTTGGCCGTCAGGGGCGGTGATTGGGGCGGTACTCGCTATCTTAATCGCGAGTGATAATAGTGTACAGGGCCGCATCGTGAGAAGCGTGTTCATAGAGCCCATTCCCAACTTTGATAATCGGGACTGGCGCGAAGACCTCATCGAGACTCGGCGGCGTGTCTGGCAAGGGCACACTTATACAGATGAACGATTTTTAAGGGAAGCCCTTGAGGTCGAGGCAAAAATCTCTACTATCATTGAGCAAATTCGACTCTATGAGCGCAATATGCTCAATAGGCCTAAAGAGTCTGATATTCGAGAAAGTTTGCAAACAGCCATGTCATATCTTGAGGATGCTCGTAGGTCAGGCAACTCGGCACTTGAGAAAAAGGCGCAGACTTTTGTCAGACTCCAACAACAACGTTTGAGAAAACTCAAAGAGCTCAATCAGCAAATCGAATCTGCGAGAATGGAAATTGATGCTAATGTTGGTACTATGTCCATGGCAGCAGCAACGGCCGGGGTGGACATGGCCGCCTTCCGCAAGATTGATATGACAGAAACGACTAACACGTTACTTAGCATGCAGGGGCAAGTCCAACGCATTAACGCTGATTCCACCGACGACTGGGAGAGTGAAGCCGCTTTCCTCGAGCGAGCCTAGGAGGTTATGGTGAGAACCAAGAATTGCATAGTGTTACTGGTTGCTTTGCTCATACTGAGTAGTGGATGCTTGGTGGGGAGTGAGAACCGTATCTCACGCCTGCCGGGACGCTATAAGGTATTGGTGGTAGCCCCGCTGAGCGGCTTTATGATGACAGGGGGGCGGGATATGCTAGGTGGGGTGCAGACGCTTGCAGGATACGAAGTCATCCCCTGTGATTCCGAGGCCGATTCGGAGGTGGCCGCCTCGTGCGTCGGTGACCATCTTGGAGAAGTTGACGCCATCATCGGTGGGTACAACTCTTCGTCGGGCGTAGCTATTTCAGAGCAATGGGGCGACGCATTGCGACAACGGAATATTCCAATGGTGTCCCCCACCGGGTCTAGCGTTGAACTTGACGACCTCGGTTGGACGCGCCTCGTCCCGTCCAACCGAGAAGAGTCACAGTTCTTCGTTGATATGGCCGTAGAGCGGGGATGGGAAGACATCTTCGTTGTGTACCATGATGACAAATCTTATGGTGTCGAATTGTGGGAATTCTTCCAAACTCAGGCCCGAGAGGCAGGTTTGACCTACGAGGGACTTGAAGTTCCTATGTTTGAGATAAACCGCCAACGGGTGGTTGAGTCCATCGCTGACCCCGATGCGGTTTTCGTGTTTGCCTACGAAACCGAAATGCCACAGGTAGTGCTCGGCTTGCGAGGTGCTGGATATGCGGAACCCATCGTGGGTGCCGATGGGACTTTCCTGCCCGACACCATCGAAGGAGCATTAGGCGCAGCCGAGTTCTCACAGGGACCAACATACGTGGTGGGTTTCTATCCACAGCCTGATAACGAAGCTTGGGAAGATGCCTACGGTGAAACGGTGGGAGAGATTCCAGGGCCTTATGCGTATGCGGGGGCCGTGGCTGCGCAGGCAACTTGGAATTTACTGAGAGGCGAATCCCTCGGACAGAGACTTGAACCCATCGAGGATACCCCGTTTGAGTTGAGGTCTGAGTTCCACGTCTACAAGATTGAGAACGGTATCTTCGTACCGGCTCAGTAACAACGTACACACTCAAATTCCCAGCCCCTCCCAAAGTCAGTAAGTTGAGGTTTCCAAAGATTGTAGCGCTCTTGGAATTTTTCATACACTTCGTAGGTTCTAAACTCCGCGTCGCTGCCCGTACCCAAGTACACCCAACGCCAGACTTCGTGTCCCTCATAGGGCCTCTCGCTGGTCCGGACCTTCGCTCCAGCTGACCTTCTTTGAAGCGCTGCTGGTTGGTGGTATAATCCCCACGTATTCCAAAGGAGTGGTCAACCGTGGATCTCTTTGCAGCTTTTCCGCAACTATCTAGAGTGGACGATCCGGCGCTGAAGGAGCGCTCGCTGCGGCTTCTCTCAGTATCTGCCCTGGCGTATGATGAGAACGCCTGTTACTTCGAGATCAGCGATCCCCGTTACTGGGTGGAATCCCCAGAAGGGGAGACGACGCTGGGCATGGGGGGCGCTCGGGTGCGTGCTGACGTTCCCGGGCCCCTGTTGGAAGCACTCTTTCGCCACATCCGCGAGGGCTGGAACAGCGAGCCACAGTACTTCCCTGGTAGTCAAACTTACCTCGTGGAAGGGCAGGAGCACACGGTTTTCTCCGCAGGTAGCCTGACCGAGGCTGATACGCCGCAACTGCTTATCCTTACCCCACCCCGTCTCGGTGGCGGCGAACTGCCTGACGCTCTGGTGCAAGCAGTCTACTTCCTTCGTCTGGGGCGAAAGCCCCATCCGGTGAAGGTCCCCGGCCTGGTGCAGGTGCGCCGGGAGGCGATGGATGATTTTCTCGCCGAGGGAACCTGGCGCGTGGTTCGCTTGCTGGCCCAACCGTGGGCCGATATTCTCTCCGCACGACCGCTCCCCCCAAGAGCTCACCTGCGACCCGTCCTGGCCTTACGCGGATTGCGACGCGTCTGGGGCGAGGATGATTTTCCATCATTCGACACGAATGTGATCATCTCCGCGGACAGTTCGAGAGAGGATAATGATATCGATGGCTAATATTATAACCCTATCCCGCGTCCCTTTACTTGCCCTGATCCTGTGGCTGCTTCAGCTGCCCACGTCTACCCCGCGCTTGATTGCTGTGCCTCTGGTTCTCATTCTCATTTTGATGGATACCTTTGACGGTCTCATCGCCCGCGCTCGTGGTGAGACGGATGTATTGGGTAGTGTGCTTGATATAGCCGCCGATCGGATGGTAGAGTACGTGCTCTGGGTTTACCTGTCCCACCTGGGCCTGATCTCTGTGGTCATTCCCATCGTGGTGCTGGCGCGAGGTACTTTCGTCGACGCCATCCGCTCCGTGGCGCCTGCCCGGGGGATCGCACCCTTCGAGATGATGAGCACGTCGCTGGGGCGTTTTCTGGTGAAATCCAGCTGGATGCGCACCTCCTACGCTATTGTGAAGGCGGCAGCCTTTATCCTACTCTCGCTCAGTCACGCGCTTATGGCCGGCGATTACCCACTGGGGGAAACTCTCCTACTTCCGGCCCAGGTCACGGCCTGGTTAGCGCTGGGGTTCTGTCTGGTACGCGGCATTCCGGTGCTCATCGAGGCCCCTCGTTTTTTGGCGAGTGAGGCGGAGAAGGCAGAGCGCGTAGCGTGAGTGCCAAAGATTTCTTTTCCAAAGGGTGGCCCACCCGTTTAGCCTTCTATCTGGGTAAGTACTCCCCGCCGCGAGGGGGACGGCTCATCGCCGGTCTTGCGGCGCGCACCCTCGTCACCCTCAAGCCCGACATCTACCACGTCGTCTACGATAATCAAACCCACGTGCTGGGAGCAGAGGCCACCGAGACCCAGATCAAAGAGAGCGTCTACCACGTCTTCTTCAACGCCGCTCGCGCCTATTATGAGCTCTTCCACAACGTGGGACGGGGTCGAACCGAGGTTAAGAGTTTCGATCCGCCGGTACGTCTCATGCCGGAGGCTAAGGTCTACCTGGAGGAAGCTCTGGCGACAGGACGGGGTGTTTTTATCCTGGGTTGTCACACCTCTAACTTCGATCTAGCGGGGATCGCTCTGGGCCAATTCATCTCCAGACCCTTGCAGGTACTCTCCATGCCCGACCCGCCTGGGGGTTTCGAGCTCTTCAATCGCCTGCGCAAACAGGCCGGTACTTTATTGACCCCTATCTCACCCGGCGCGCTGCGTGACGCGATGCGCCGTCTCTCTAGCGGGGGTGCCGTCATCACAGGCGTGGATAGACCGAGTGGGGAGGGCGATGAACCAGCGGAATTCTTTGGCGCCACCGCAAAGCTACCCACCGGATATATCCGTATCCCCTTGCGGACGGGATGTCTCGTCATGACAGCCTGTCCCTTTCTGGAGGATGGAGAATATCGTATTGTTGCCAATCCCCCCATGGAGATGCAGCAGACGGGTGACCGCCGGCGAGATATAAAATACAACCACCAGCGGGTGCTTAGACAGGTGGAGGCCCTCATACGGCGTCATCCAGACCAGTGGATGATGTTTGTGCCGGTGTGGGACAACGCCTGTACCAATACCTGCGATAACATCGACGGGAAGAACCATGCCAAAGCTTAAGGAGCTCTCCCTCCAAGGTTTCAAATCCTTTGCCGACCCGCTGACATTCGTCTTCCCTACAGGTATTACGGCTATCGTAGGGCCGAACGGCAGTGGTAAGAGCAACGTCGCCGACGCCATTCGCTGGGTGTTGGGTGAGCAGCGTATGACCACCCTGCGGGGCTCCACGAACGAGGATATGATCTTCGCCGGGAGCAAGCGGCGGGCGCGCTCCGGGATGGGGCGTGTCTCCCTCACCTTCGATAACGCCGACAACTGGCTACCCCTCGATTTTGCCGAGGTCGTCGTCGAGCGCCGCACCTACCGCGACGGTAAAACCGACTACATCCTCAACGGCAGCAAGGTCCGCCTGATGGACATTCGAGATATCCTCGACCGGGCCGGATTGGGACGCGATGCCTATCTCACCATCGGGCAGGGTCTGGTGGATCAGGTACTCTCTCTGCGCGCCTCAGAGCGTCTGGCGCTCTTCGAGCAGGCGGCGGGCATAGCGCCCTATCGCAACCGACGTGAGGAGGCGACGAAGCGGCTGGAGGAGACCCGCCACAATCTACAACGAGTGCAGGATATCCTCGGGGAGATCGAGCCACGGCTGCACCGGCTGGAGCGTCAGGTAGAACGCGCGGAGCAACATGAGCAGCTTTCCGCCGAGCTCGCCTCCCGACTACGCATTTGGTACGGATATCGCTGGGGACAGTCGCTCCACAAATTGGAGTCCGCACGCCAGCGGGTTCTATACCGTCGACGCAAGGTGGATTCAGAACAGCAGAAGCTCGACGCTTTGACGGGGCGCATCGGTGAGAGGCGCCAGGAGATGGCCCGCTTACGCGCGCGGCTGGCAGAACTTCACCACACGAGCGGCGCCCGTCATAGTGAAGCTG
>JBNGDR010000040.1:0-10765 GCA_049975685.1 Anaerolineae bacterium | reverse complement strand
ATCTGGGGATCGAGGGAGGAGACAGCGACGTTGCTGATTTCATTCAGTGTCGCCAGCCGCGCCGATTGTTCCCGGCTGGCCTGGTAGAGACGGGCATTCTGGAGTGCTTGCCTGGCACGGCTGACGCTCGCCTGTACCAGTGCCAGATCCTCACTTGTATAGGCCTTCTCCGTTCTCCGCTCACCCAGAATCAGCACGCCGACGAGTCCCTCGTCATTCCAGATGGGAGCGAGTAGATCTCCTTCCCGCCACTTCTCAAAGGGGATTGCCTGATCGGGAAGGTGCTCCTTGATCTCAGCGGTGAGGAGGGGGGTCAGCGGCAATTCCTCCGCTATGAAATCCTTGATGGGATAGAGCCACGCCAACTCGGAGCCGGAGGAGGGAAGGCTTAACATTTGCCCCTGCCGTACGGTTCGCACCAGGCATTCCCCGGCAGCGTTCTCGCAGAGCAGTAACGTGCCCTCGGGTGCCTGGAGTGCTGTGGTGAGCTGGTGTAGTGTGATCTCGATCACCTCCTCGGGATCGAGAGTGGCGGTGAGGGCGGCGTCCAGTTCGTTGAGCACGTTAAGGCGATCTACCTGGCGTGCTGCTTTGTAGAGTTGGGCGTTGTAGAGGGCTATGCCCACCTGTTGCCCGATGGCAATGAGGAGATTCTCCCCCAGATCTGTCCTTCCCTCTGGTTGGTGCCATATCACTGTAAGGACACCCAATATCCGATCTGCCGTGCGCAGGGGGATGCAAATGTGCCGGGTTTCAGAGCCCCACAGCGGCGTCTGTGCAATCTCGGGGCAATCACTTGCGAGCATCGGAGAGCACTTCTCTGGTTCATGGGTATGGGGGCGGTAGATGGGGCATTCATCCATCTCGCCGATGAGTTCTCGTTCACAGAGTGTGTCGGGGAGCCCCTGGGTAGCGATGAGGCGTGGTCTGTTGTCGGCATCAGGTACGGTGACCCAGCCCGTCGGCGCTCCCAACATTGAAAGTACGTGGTCCAGTACGTCGGTCAGGAGCCTCTCTGGCTCCTGTAATCTCGTTGCTGCCGCTGTGATGGCGTAGAGTGTCGCCTGTTCCTCGGCGTATTTGCGCAGAGCCGTCTCCGCGCGATGCCGCTCGACGGCCAGCGCGTAGAGGGAGGCCAATCGCTCTATCAGCTCCAGGTCGCGCTCCACGTAGTCCCGGTTGGGATTGGAGAGGGCGATCTGTCCGACAAGGCGATCCCCCAGCAGGGCCGGCGCCGATAGGAAGCGCCGGATAGGAATGTGCCCCTCCGGGATACCCGTGGAGCGCGGATCGTCTGAGGGATTGTTGACGATTATTGGCTGTCGGTTTTGCAGGACCCAGCCCCATAATCCGCTGAACTTGTGGAAGACGACGGTCTTCTCTGCCACCCGGCAGTTGTCCCAGATATCCCGTGTCATGGAGGCCGAAACCAGACTTCCACTTTCCTCGTCGATGTAGCCGACGAAGCCAAACTGGCTGTCGGTGAACTCCTTGGCTTTCTCGAGGACGAGGTAGGAGATCTCCTCCAGGTTGGCCTGAGAGATGAGCGCCCGGGCGAACTCCGCCATGGTGGCGTTGACGGCCGATTCCCAGGCCAGCGCCTCCCGGGTTTGCTTGCGTTCGGTGATGTCACGGAAGCTGGCGACGGCGCCGTAGAGCTCCCCCTCCTCATCAAGCAGAGGCGCGGCGTTGACGGAGAGCCACTTCACGCGACCGTCCGGCATCTCGATCCCGTGTTCCAATCCCTCGACCCGCTGTCTCTTCGCCAGCGCTATGGACAGCGGGAGAGCCTCCGGGACAAAATCGGCGCCCGTCTCATCGATCTGCCGCCACTGTCGACTGTGGTACAAACGGGTGACGACTTCCTCGCGGTTCACCTCCAGGATACGCTCGGCCGCCGGGTTCGCGTAGGTGATCTGACCCTCGGTGTCCACGAGCACCACACCATCCACCATGGTCTGGAGCATCATGTCCAACCGGCGCTCCGATTCACGGACGATCTCCTCGGCCTTTTTACGCTCCGTGACGTCGTGGGAGATGGTCCCCAGCATGAAGCCCTGTTCCGTCTTGATGGGGAAGAGTACACTCTGGAGCACCCGACGACTCCCGTCCGGTTGCTCCAACCTCTGTTCTGTAGAGTGATAATCGTCGAGAGCCTCTCCTTCCGCCAGGAAGTGACGTAGGAGCTCTTCCGACATGGCCCCGGTTCCCTCTTCTCCACGCAAGAGGGCCTCCTGGACCTCCCAGAGGGGGCGTCCCAGGACCTCCCGGGCCGCAATTTGGGTGATCCGCTCCTGGCCCTGGTTCCACTCGATGATACGACCCCTCTCGTCGGTCAGAACGATGCCATCAGGGGATTGCTCGACGACCCCCCGGAAGAGAGCTTCACTCCGTCGCAGTGCCTGCTCTACCAGTTTCTGTGAGGTGATGTTCTCATGCATGACTACCACACGGATCCCGCTCTCGCTCTCGAAGCGGGAGAGGCGCATGGCAAACCACCGCTGTTGCCAGGTCGCGTGGCAGGGATACTCCAGGTAGAATTCAGTCTGTCGCCGTTGAATGACATCCCGAATGGCCTGGGACGCTCGTTCTGCGCCCTCCGCACCGGAGCCCTGGGCTGCATCTGTAATGGTTAGGTAGTTGTGGCCCACGCCGTAATCGTCCCAGGCCAGGTCATTGCGGTCGGCGAACTCACGCCATGCACGGTTTACGCTGATGATGGTGCCGTCCTCGTCCAGGATCGCCATCTCGGCCGAAAGGGCGTTCATGGTCGACTCAAGGAACTGTCGCGATTCACGGAGGGCCGCTTCACTCTCTCGCAGCTCGGTGACGTCGACACCGGTGGCGACTACGTACTCTACCGCGCCTTTCTCATCGCGCAGTGCGGTGTTCGACCAGGAGATGAGCCGGCTTTCACCATTCTTCGTCAACCAGACATTCTCGTATTCGCGGATAGGAAGACCGTTGCGGAGAGCGATGAAGGTCTCCCTCACCGTCTGGATATCCTCTGGCGCGCGGAAGAGATCCCAGAAGAGGCGTCCCTCGACGTCGGCAAAGGTGTATTCCATGATCTCTTCGGCGGTGCGATTGAAAAGGGCTATGCGCCCTGCCAGATCGAGGACGACGACCAGGGCATCGACAGTGTCGAGCAGGGTCGTTATCAGATCATACTCCTGGCGCAGAGCTTCAATGAGACGGGTACGCTCGGTGACATCACGCGCGATGCTGAGCACGACCGTTTCACCCCCGTCATAGTCGATGGTGCACGCGTTGACCTCCACGGGTATGGTGGAGCCGTCCTTTCGTCTGTGATGCGATTCGATGACGAGCCGACCCTGCTGGCGGAGAGCCTCCGTTCGTTGGGGGATGAGCATGGTATATTCTGGTGCGTCGATGTCGGAGAGCTTCATGCCGAGGATTTCCTCGCGGCTGTATCCCAGACGCTCACAGGCGACACGATTCACGTCCAGGAGGGTGCCATCAAGTCTATGAATGAAGATGGCATCCCCTGCATTCTCAAAGGCGATGCGATAGATCCCGTCGTGCTGTGATGTTCTCTCTGCCATGTTGCTCTCCGCGTTGTGGAGAGGGCTTCCTCCGCCCGGTACCGGGTTAGGTATAGGACGCCCTCTGGGACAATTCCATACAGTCTATTGCTCTTACTGAACTCTATCATTCTACCCTGTCCGAGCACGGGGGCAAGATCGGGGTAGGGGGGCAAACGAAGCAGTTCCAGTGCGGCTCAGACGCAACAGGGGAACTCTTGTCGTGTAGGGAAGGCTAATCGGGGGAGCGCCCATAGACTCGCTTCGAAATCCCGTAGGGGGCAGAAGTGAATTGCCAAATCGACGTCTGCGAAGTCCCCCTCCATTTGTAGTTTTGTAGGATCGCGATACGCTGTGTAGTGTGATATGTTGGGTACCATCTGGAGTGTCAGGATGTCGATTCGAAAAGGACGCATGGAGCGGGAGCGCAGGACGGTTGAAGCCATGCTCCGCCTCTACTGCCGGGCGCATCACGGGGAAGGCGGGGATCTATGTTCGGAGTGTGGCGAGCTGCTGGAGTACGCCCTGGCGCGCCTGGAGCGTTGCCCTTTTCAGGAGGGCAAGACGACGTGCGCGCGTTGTCCCGTGCATTGCTATCGCCCGGAGATGCGGGAGCGGATTCGTAGGGTGATGAGGTACGCAGGCCCCCGTATGCTTGCCCGCCATCCACTGCTGGCGCTCCTGCACCTGCTGGATGGATTGCGGCGGGAGCCCCTGCGACCGGAACGGGATTAACCCTATTCCAGGTGGGACGCACTTGGTGACTGGCACTCCGCGGCCTCTCACGTTGCTCCAGCTTGATCTTCAAAGCCGAAGTGCGTCCCACCTCCACGTTAGCCTTCGTCGTAACCCCAGCTAGAGTAATACCCACATTCATTGCACTTCAACTCATAGGACCAGACCAGGTCGCCGTCGTGGGCCTGGACCCCCCAGCCTGCGTAGATGACGAGCACGTCCCCGCTGCCGCAGTGCAGGCAATCCTCCATGGCGATGCGCCAGCGCAGGGGGTGCTCGGCCCGGGGGATGCCGGTTCCCCGGTACTCCGACATGGTGCCGTACTGCTTCGTGCAAACACAGGGCTCAGAGTAACGCTTCGCGCTACTCTGTTTGGCCCAGCGACGTTTCTTGCCCGCTTCGCGCATGTAGATGTAACCGCCCTCGGCGTTCTTCGCCACGTCTTCCTCGTAGTGGACGTGGGAGAAGCCCTTGACGGAACCGTCCCGTCGGAACTCCGGTTCACAGGGAGTCAACGGGCGCGGAGCGGGTGAGATGGGTTCCAGCAGGCGGATGGCGGTCTCCTTGCGCTCGATGCGGGCTATCTCCAGCGCAGTGTAGCCGGCGTGGATACCTTGAGCGACACGGGCCGCCGGATCGGCCCCAGCATCAAGCAGCGCCTGGATGATCCCTGCATCGTTGCCCAGCACACTGTCATGCAGGGGTGTGTAACCGAAGCGGTCGCAGGCGTTGGGATCGGCGCCAGCCTCCAGCAGCAGCGCTACCCCCTCCGGTGGGCGCCCCCGCTCCGCCAGATAGCTTGGGCCACCACCAACAGCTGTGGGCAGCCTCTCAACTTTAGCTGTGGCCAGCCTCTCGACTTTAGCTGTGGCCGGTCTCCTGACCGTGCCACGCTCCGCCAGATAATGCAGCGCTGTGCGCCCGTACTCATTCCGCGAGTTGGGATCGGCGCCCTGTTCCAGCCAGTGGGCGATGGGTTTGCTCACGCGGGGATCGCGGGCCGCCTTGACTAGGCCGGCGGCGTAGTAGCGCCCGGCTTCCTGGCGGGCTCTCTCGGCGTCGTTTGCGGCGATGTGTGCCAGCATGTAGGCGATGATGTCGGCGTTGTAGTGAGGATCCTCCCGTGCGAATTCCAGTGGGGTTATCTCTCCCATGTAGGTCTTCGTGGGCTCTTCCAGGGGCGCGCCGTGGTCGATGAGCAGTTTCACCATCGCCGTGTCGTGCTGGGTGATGGCGCTGATGAGCGCCGACGTCCCAAAGGAATCCGTCTCGTTCACGTCGGCGCCCAGCTCCAGGAGCCGTCGTGCGGCTTCAAGATGCCCGCCATTGGCCGCCTCGACCAGAGGGTGCCCACGCTTGACGTCCGCTCCGGCCTGGACGAGGTAATCGATGAGCCCCACGCGCCCCCGGCGTGCGGCGATGGTCAGTGCCGTGTTGTGATACTTCTCTCCGACGTTGAGGTCGGCGCCCAGCTCCAGCAGCCACACCATCAGGCTCAGGTCATCCTTCCGTACCGCCTGCTCGGCAGCGATGTCGAGGATGGTTTTATGAGCGCGGTTGCGCTGGGCCAGATCCGCACCGTGCTCCAGTAGTAGCTTCGCGGTCTCCCAGGCTTCGTGCTTCACGGCCAGCTGCAAGGGCGTGAGCTGGGCCTGTTTATAGGACCACCAGAGAGGCATATGTAGGTTGGGATCGGCCCCTGCCTCCAGTAGCGCTTTTACCAGTGGAAGATGGAGCGCCTCATCGTATCCTCTGCCCAGCAGCTCGTGCAGCGGCGACTCGCCCGACTGCGAGTGGAGGGCATTGACATTGGCCCCCCGCGCCATCAGCAACTCGAATATCTCGACGTTATGGCGGCGGGCCGCCAGGTGCAGCGGCGTCAGAAAGCCATGCTTGCCGCCGCCCACACCACTGGGATCGGTTCCGGCTTCCAGCAACGCGGTCGTCAGGTCCAACTGCTCCTTACGCACCGCTTCGACTAGAGCCTCCTCCAGTGCGTAGAGAGGCCACGTCTCCACCTCTTCGAGCAAGGCCAGAGCCTCCTCAACCTTACCGTCCTTGATGAGGTCTTTCAGTTGTTGGCTTACACGCTTCGTGGTCATGATAAGTCCTCCTCAGAAAATAGGTACTTTGTCATCCCCGCTGCGCTCGGGACAAGTTTCCGAGGAACGCAGTGACGAGGCCCGTGCCCCGAGCGCAGCGGGGGAATCTCGTTCCGAGACCACCTCATGCTTGCGGGAAACGAGATCCCTCACTGCGTTCGGGATGACAACTAGTGTTGAATTTTCGTCCATTGGTGGTGTGGCTTGCCACATGTCGACTCCTTGGACAACACAGTGAGTGGTGAGTGGTGAGCAGTGAACAGTTAGCAGGGATCGGGGACTGGGGATCGGGGATCAGGAGACTACCTCCTCGAAAACACTATCTTTGTCATTCCGAAC
Organism: Anaerolineae bacterium; assembly: GCA_049975685.1. Lineage (GTDB taxonomy): Bacteria > Chloroflexota > Anaerolineae > B4-G1 > SLSP01 > DAOTVC01. The sequence continues at coordinate 4,044 of JBNGDR010000040.1, read as the reverse complement.
GGCTCGTCCTGAAAGACTGAAAGAAATGAAGGAAGTGAGGAATCTCGTTCCTCGCAAGCCAACAAGTCCCGAATCCCAAGACCTCCTTAGCCTGTGAGCTGACATTTTAGTCGCCGCCGGTGTGATCTACCAAAAGATGCCCTTTGTTCTTATCCCGATGCAGTACCACACCCAGCGGATATGACTCTGCCAAATTCCTCATTCAACCCAACGCAGGGTGCCTGTCTCCCGGGTATCGTAGCCCGGGAGCTCGTGGATGGCAGACTGGGCCTCCTCGGAGCCCAGCCAGGTCACCAGCCCCTGGACGGATTCCCGCTCCCAGACGAAGTTGGGGATGACCAGCTCGTAGCGCTCCTGCGTCAGGGGCACGAAGTCCAGGCCGAAGGGAAACGCAGCGGCCTCCACGCCCACACCGACGTCGGCCTCTCCCTCGGCGACGACGCGGGCCACCCCTGAATGGGTGAGGGCCTCCTCCTCGTAACGGACCAGATCCTTGACGTGGATACCTGAACGGTGGAGCTGGGCCTCCAGCCAGACGCGGGTGCCCGCACCGCGCTGGCGGTTGACAAAACGCACACCAGGTTGGGCCAGGTCGGCTAACGACGTGAGCCCCTTCGGGTTCCCTCGCGGAAGGATGAGCCCCAGGCGACGGTGTGCCAGGGTGACCAGGGCCACCCGTCGCCCCGGCAGCAGACGACGCACGAAGGGGACGTTGTAAGTGTCCCGACGGGCGTCCCAGAGGTGGCAACCCGCCAGTTCGGCCTCTCCCCGGGACAGCCTCATCAATCCGCCCAGGCTGCCGACAAAGCGCAGTTGCAGCGTCACCCCCCGGCTTGTGGAAAACCTCTCCGCCAGCAGAGCCATAGCGGGGTCGTGGCTGCCTGCAAAGCGCAGCAACCCCTCCCGTGGAGTTGATGCCGTCTCACCGAGGGCGCGCCAGCGATCCAGCCCCAGCAACAGCGCCTCCTCCACCTCGCGCAGATGATATCCGGCGCCCATCGTCTCCAGCAGGAAACCGTCCACGCGATGGAGCAGCGTCGCCCGGCGAAGGGCGCTGCCGTCCTCCTCGGGGGGTAACCCCAGGACGTGGGTGCCCCACCCCGGACGGCTCTCGATGAGCCCCTGATCGGCCAGCTCAGCGTAGGCGCGCTGGACGGTACCGGGCGTGCAGCGCCACACCTCGGCCATCTCCCGCACGGTGGGGAGCCGATCCCCGTCCTGAAGGTCGCCCCTCAGAATCTGCTGGCGCACGGCTTCGGCTATTTGCTGGTAGAGCGGGCCTTCGTCCACAGCTCGCCTCCTGGGCTAGTAGTCAGGTAGTCGGATAGTTTTATAGTCAACAGGAAATATAACATCATTATATCACGGGTGATGGAGAGAGCACCAACCCAGGGCAATTGCATCTAAAACCAACAACAGATAATCACTGTGGGAGTTCCCAGCGGACCGTCGACAGCCGGATGCCTTGTCGTGTATATTAAACTACTATAATTTGCTTTTCAGTTATTTTCGTAGTATACTTTACACATAATTGATGAGGAGCTATTCATGAGCGAGACCGGATATGCTCAATCCCAAGGTATGACGCTGCTCAATCAACTGATTGAAAACGTAGGACCGCTATTCACCATTACAGAGGCACGGACTGCCGGTGCCGAGCTAGAACTGTCGCCGCAGCGGGTGCGCAGTCTGTTAAGCCGCTTGGCTAAGGCCGGTTGGATCGAGCGCATCAAGCGGGGCGCCTACGCAATGCGTACACCGCTCTTCAGCGCATCTATTCACCCCTACGCGGTGGCTTCTCTGTTAATCTCGCCGCTGGCGATCAGCCACTGGTCCGCTCTGGCCCATCACGATCTCACAACGCAGATCCCTCCCATGGTACAAGCTTCGACGCCAGCAACCGTGGTCACGCCGGAGATGCGTCAAGGAACGGCCTATCGCCCCCGTGGGCGGGCGGCCTGGCGTGCCCTCGGACTGGAATTCGAGTTCATCCAAGTCCAATCCAAGCACTTCTTCGGCTTCCAAGAGATCTGGGTCAGCCGATGGCATCGTGTGCGTATCACCGATCTAGAACGTACTGTGCTGGACTTATTCGCCACACCTCAAGTCTTCGGATCTCTACAAATGGGTTTAGAAACACTGACCGCGCATTGGGGACGGGTGGATATTGAGCAGCTGGTACAGTATACGCTGCGCTATAACGTGGGCGCCGTCAGCAAGCGCTTGGGATGGGCGTTGGAGACCCTGGGGGCAGTAGAGAGTAACCTGGCTCCGTTGCGAGACTATCCTCTTCAAGCCTACTCACAGCTGGATCCCACCAGACCACCCGGGGGAAGCCCCATCACAGCCTGGCAATTGTACAATAACCTCGAGTGGGAGGAGCCAGATGCCAACGATTGAGCAATCGTTACGTGCCTTCGCGCAAGAGCGGGAGCCGGTACCTTACTGGATGATAGAAAAAGACTACGCACTCGGTTATCTGCTGGCGGGAATGGCACAGATACCGGCCCTATCGGAAGCTTTGATCCTAAAGGGTGGTACAGCGTTGCGCAAATTCTACTTCGCCGATTATCGCTTCTCCGAAGATCTGGATTTCTCGGCTGTGATGACGCTAGCGGATGTGGATCAAGCAATGCAAGTCGCAGTGACAGCGACCCAGGCGTCATTGCTGGAGAGCGGACCCTTTGAGGTAACCCTGGAACGCTTGCTACTACGTGAGCCGCATCCAGGTGGGCAAGACAGTTTCAACGTACGGATACGTTTCCCTAGCCACCGGGAGGCGTTGTGCCGACTCAAGGTTGAAATCAGCCATGACGAAGAGGTATGGCTAGATCCAGAGCTACGTCCTCTGCTTCATGCTTACCCTGAGCCACCGCACGCGAGCTGGTCATGCTATGCTTTGGAAGAAATTGTAGCGGAGAAGCTACGTGCTTTGTTGCAGAGTCATACTCGGCTCCAGACGCGTGGTTGGGGTGCTAGCCGGGTCTGCCGGGATTATTATGATCTGTGGTACGTGTTGACTCATAGCGATCTGGACTTCACATCGTTCCCCGAGTTGCTGGCTCGCAAGTGCGCACTGCGAGGCGTTGAGTTCACAAATGCCGACGATTTCCTTTCACCAGACCTGCGAGATGTGGCAAAGGCTGAGTGGGAACATCAATTACTGCCATTTGTGCCCACCAGCCCACCTGTAAACGTGATATTGAAGGATCTTGCAGGGATACTCGCAAGCTTACCACTGAACATCTAGTGACTTGAATCCAAAAGTTGGCAAAACACCAGATAAAGATTCACTCACATCATGGAGACAACAGCAAGATGACAGATCTACCCGAATTGACCGTGCAGGACGTCCGCAATTGGACGAATCCGTCCTACTTTCAACGCGGGCAGTCGTACTATAACCAGGGACGCATCTACAACCCGCGCCGCCAGGGGCAGCTGATCAAGGCACAGTGTCAGGGCTCGATGCCGGAGCCCTACCGTGTCGAGATCACGTTAGGCGCGAAGGGGATCGTCAGCGGCCATTGCTCCTGTCCCGTTGGAAGCGGTGGGCACTGCAAGCACAGCGTCGCGCTGTTGCTCACGTGGGTGCACGAACCGGAGACCTTCACGGAGACCGAAACGCTGGAAGTCATCCTGCAAAAGCGCAGCAAGGAGGATCTCATCGCCCTGATCCTGCGGATGGTGGATCACGCGCCGCAGTTGGAACCTATGGTTGAGATGGAATCCTTAGTTGAACGGTCCGAGGAAAGCCAACTCGATCCCGGCCCCATCCAGAATCAGGTCTGGGCGGCACTGCACAGCGGACGTGGGGATTGGCAGGATGGCTATTACATCTCTCAACAGCTCTACGATATCCTCAATACGCTGGGAGCACGCGCTCAGGAGTTGGAGCAATGGCACAATGCCGCCACCATCTACGCGACCGTGGCCGAGACCATCCTTGAGGAGTATGGAATCGTCTACGATAACGAGGGAGAAGTCCTGTCTGTCGTCGGAGAATGCGTCCTCGGCTTGGAAACCTGCCTGATAAACATAGAC
>JBNGDR010000039.1:0-10864 GCA_049975685.1 Anaerolineae bacterium | reverse complement strand
CTACTCGACTACATGATGAACGCGGCGCCGGCCTGGTTGTACCCGACACCCGAGCCAACGAAGGTCACCAGGTCGCCCGGCTGAACTTTGCCCTGCTTGCGGGCGTCGTCGAAGGCCATGGGGAGACAGGCGGATCCGGTGTACCCCCATTTGTCCATTACCCAGTGAGCCTTTTCCAGGGGAAGTCCCAGATCCTCCATGACGAGCTTGATGCTGCTTAGCCGTACCTGGGTGAAGATGGCTAGATCGATCTCCTCCAGGTCAAAGTCGCCGTGCTCCGCCAACTCCCGCATGCGTCTGGGCCATCCCTCGTTATTCACCTCGGCAGGGAAGGGTTCGATGAAGCGCACCTGGGTGCGGCCTGCTTCGACGCTCTCCGTGGTTGCAGGCTCGTAAGTGCCTCCGGAGTAGATCCCCCAGTGTTTGTGATAGGAGCCATCTGCAAACATGGTTGAGGATATAAAGCCGGGCTCTTCGGCACCGGTGAGGATGGCTGCACCCGCGCCGTCGCCGTAGAAGAAGGCCATCAGGTCGTGCTCGTAATCGGCCAGCTTGTGCATCATATAGGCGCCGATGACGAGGATATATTTCATGTGAGGGTTGGTCGCCAACATGCCCGCTGCCTGGATGAGGCCGGTGGGGAAGGAGGCGCAAGCGCAGCCGATATCGAAGGTTCCGGCGTTGACAGCGCCCAGCTTATGCTGCACCACTACCGACGTCGCGGGGGTGATGTAGTCCGGGCTGTCGGTGCCCAGGAGAATAGCATCCAGATCCTCGGGCTCCAGCCCCGCCTCTTCCAGCGCACCTTTAGCTGCCTCGACGGCCAGGTCAGAGGTGGCCCAATCGTCGGGAGCGTACCAGCGGGTCTGGATATTGCTGCTGGCTTCGAATTTGCCGACGACCTCGGCAAGCTTGGGATTTACCTGGGCCATCTTTTCCTTGAAATCTTCGTTTGTCACCTCGATAGGCGGGACGTACCGCCCGGTCGCGATGATTTTTCCGTAACGCTCTGCCATTGTCTTGTCTCCTTACGTTCCGATGACGATCCCGCCATCCACACTTATGGTGGTGCCGTGGATGAAGCTGGCTTCGTCACTTGCGAGCCAGAGGTAGGCGTTAGCGATGTCCCTGGGTTGTCCCAATCGACCCAGCGGGGTATGCCCGCGCATGGTGTCCAGAACCTTATCGGGCATCTTCTGCACCATCTCGGTGAGGATAAATCCGGGCGCGACGGCGTTGACACGGATCTGGTAGCGACCCAGCTCGCGCGCCCAGACCTTGGTCATGCCGATGACACCGGCCTTGGTAGCGACGTAGTTGGTCTGTCCAAAGTTGCCGTAGAGTCCTACGACCGACGATGCGTTGAGAATCACCCCGCCCTCACCTTGTTTGATCATGTAAGGGGCGACGGCCTGTGTGCAGTTGAAGACCCCCTTGAGATTGACGTCGACGACAAGGTCGAAGGCCTCCTCGGGCATCTGCTTGGCCAGCTCCCCCTCCTTAACCTTGACGAAGAGGGCATCCCGGGTGATGCCGGCGTTGTTGACCAGAATGTCCACCCGACCGTACTTCTCGACCACCTCATCCACCCAGGCCTGGACGGCATCCCGGTCAGCGACATTGACTTTGTAGAACTCGCCGCCGATCTCCTCGGCGACCCGCTTACCTTCTTCCTCGCTGAGGTCACAGATGATGACGGTCGCGCCTTCCTCGGCGAAACGCTGTGCCGTGGCCTTGCCGATACCGGCGGCCCCTCCTGTGATCAGAGCGACTTTGTCTTTCAAACGCATAGTGCCTACCTCCCCGTTGACTTTAATTTGGACTTGTACTCATCGTAAAAGCGCAATACTTCACGCGCCTTCATTCGTCTCCAGAGCCTCACCACTTTCGAGATCTACGAAACGCCCAATGAATTCCAGCGCCTCATCCAGGCACACGAAGTTGATCTGCTCGTTGGTTTGTACGTGGCGCAGCATGCCCCGCCAGGTTGGGGACGGCGAAGCGCCGCCCGGTGGGGCTTCCTGTGTGAAGCGCAAGATAAATGAAACGATGGTAGTATCTGGCATAGTGGTTTTTCGCCACCAGGGAACCGATAACAGCCGGTCGGGCGGCGTTCTGTAAATAGGATATCAAAAAGTAGTTACAGAGGAGTTACAACGGAGACACAAGGGTACACAGGTTTCCTTACTACGTTACGCGACTTACGTTCTTGCATCTGGAGGAAAGCGCGCCGCTAGCCACGATCGCAGTGGCTCGCGGATCTCGAACCCTTCTACCTGCCGGGGATTCAGGTTGCAATCCTCGTAGGCGACACTGACAAGGTCGTTGAGGGCCGCAGGGCGACGCTCTGGGGGGACTTTCGTGTGTAGATGATAGGGGTAGCTGTACTCCGGTGGCAAGGTCCGGAGACGTTGGGGGGCGATCTCGGTAGCGAGAAGGGTGCTCAGTATAGCCTGGTGGAGGAAGATGCGATGGAGGGTATCTTGACATGTTTCGGACTGGAAGGCATCGTCGGTCACCAGCTGTTCGAAGATCTCGAACCAGCGTTGGAACAGACCCTGACCGGGATGAATCGCCAGGGCGTGGCTGTTGAAGTAGGCTCGAAGGCGTTGTTGGCCCACGAAGGTTTCCGTCGTAATCTGCATCTCATCGACGCCCACAACCTCGTATACCCCTTTCCAGAAGGCATCCAAAGGCTCTGACGTCAGCAGGCCGACGTTCTTGATGTGTACCGGTCGTACAGCAGCATCGAAGGCAGGTGCGAGGTCCAACAGCGTGGGAGGTTGAAGGATAAGACAATCGAAGCTGACCCAGATCAGTGACCGAGTCTCCGGTGGTACCAGCGCTTCGGCTCGGGCGCAGGCGTAGACCTTGCTTGCGAACCAGTAGTTGTTCACTGTCTCTGGCAGTTCCAGGGGCAGGCGGCGGATTTCACCCTCAAGATCGTGAGTGGGCATGACCTCCGGTTGGGGTACGAAAACCCAGACCGGGCTCTCACTCAGCTCGCCGCCAAAGGCCCGGAGACTCTCGATGAGGAGACGCACCCTCTGTGCGTGCTCGGGTGTGACGGCAACGGTTACAAAGGCGGTAACGTCGTCAGCCATGAGGTTCTCCCCCTCTTCCTCGCTCCCTTGCTCTTTCAGAAGAGTTCATCATGAAGATCCACGGTGGCAGCCGAGGGGGTGATGTCCAGCTCCTCCCGCAGGGCCTCGACGCACCGCTGGTAACTTCGCAAGCTCTGAGCACGGTTGCCCAGTTGAGCGTAAGCTATCATCATCAGCCGGTAGGCCTGTTCCCAGCAAGCGTCCCGCGCAAGGATGGATTGGCAGACGTCGATAGCTTCCTCCCACGCTTCCTGCTTCACCAGCGTCCGAGCCACACGGTCGGCGGTGTGGAGGTAGAGTGTGAGTAATCGCTCTCGTTCTTCGCTGCACCAATCTTCGTAGACATACTCCTGCAGATACTCGCCCTCGTAGATGGTCAGGGCTTCGCGGTAGGCATCGACGGCGGTCTCCGGAGCGGTCTCAAAGGCGCTGTCGCCCCGCGCCACAAGACGCTCAAATTCTTCGGCATCTAACCAGATGTCGGCTCCGGGCCGTAGACCGTAAAGAGTCCCGTCGCGCACGACGTAGGCTGAAGGCGCCCCCCGTTTTCTCTCCGGCTCCAGCACGCGATAGAGGGTGCTGAGGGCAACTTTGAAGTCCCGTAGGGCTGTCTCGGGATCGAGTCCCGGCCAGAGCAACTCCTGGATCTGATCGCGATCGAGGAGCCGTTGTCGGTAGGTGATCAGCAGTTGGAAGAGCTGGCGAGCCTTCTCCCGCCGCCATTCTTGAGCGTCAACTTCCTCTTCGCCCCGCCACAGGCGGAAGGGCCCCAGTGTCTGGATGCGCAGCTGGTAGCCCGGATGCAACTGTACATCGGGTATCCCCAGACGTACCAGCAGATTCTCGGCGTAGGCAGCTTGTAGCTTCTCGTCACGTGCCAGGACGAGCAGGGGGACCAGGCTTCGAGGGTCCGGTGGTCCCAGCAGGGTTTGGCGAAAGAGAAGGAAATCGTAGCGGTGGGTCCGTGCCAGCTGCAACAGATCCTCGACACTGCGCCTCAGGCGGGGCATATCGTCGGTCTGCCACCAGATGAGAGATTGCCAGCTCCGTGTGACAGCCTGCCCGTAACTGTCGGTGCACTCCTGAAAGGCTGTCCCTGCCCGGTGGAGCCAGTCAACGGCCTCCTCGTGTTGCTCCGCAAGGGCATAACCGGCCCCCATGGAAAGCAGAATAAGAGCGCCGATCCATTGATCGCCGGCGGCCTTGGCTAGCTCCAACCCCTGGTCGGCGGCGTCCCTTGCCGCCGGTAGCGCGCCCCGGAAGCCGTGAGCACGACTGAGGCCCCAGAGCGCCTCCACTTTAAGCCGGGGCACAGCCAGGGACTCGCTGATGCGAATAGCCTCCCGATAGCAGCGACATGCCTTCTCATAGCGACGAGGATCATCGCGCAGTAGCCAGGCGTGTCCCTGTCGCATGTATCCGACGGCGGTGACAAAGGGAGAGTGGAATGCTTGGCCGCGCTCGGTGCCCTCGACAGCGAGGGCGTAGGCTCGCTCGCCTTCGCCCTGGAAGCTGAGGATCAGGGAGAGGAGCAACTGTGTTTCCCGATGCGCACGGGGTCGCAGGATGGGTTCTTGCTCCTCCCGCTCGATGCGTTCCTCCAGGATGCGTCGAGCCTGTTCGAACCGGCCCGTCCGCAACCGGACGCGGACGGCGAGCTCAGCCTCACCCGGTCCCTCCTGGCGTAACTCCCGCGCCTGGATGCGGAGCTGCTCTGCCTCCTGGGGATCGCCCAGGTTGAGACGATTTTCTGCCATGAGCTCCAGCAGACGAGCGTGAGCTTCGCGGTTGGTCTGACCGTCAGAGAGACGGAGTGCCTCTTGGAGCAGGTGCTCTGCCTGGCTGGGATTGACGGTGTCCAGGTAGACGCGGGCTTGCCCCCTCAAGGCTTGACCTACCCCAGGAAGATCGTCCCGGGCACGGCTGCGTGCTTCGGCTTGTTCGTACCAGCCAAGCGCCTCTTCGAAACGACTTTGAAGGCGTGCGACGTCACCCAGGTAAACGAGCAGCGACGGATGTTGTTGCAGGATCTCGGGTGACAAGGCCCCGATCCATCCGGATAGAGTATCTAGCCGTCCGGCGCGTACCATCTGGTGACCGAAGTCGTCGAGAAGTTCGGCGGCTTTCTCCAGATCCCCGGCCTCCAGCAGATGGTAGAGGGCCGTCTCGGTATCCTCACGATGGAGGTAACAGGTAGCGGCCCCCCGATGAAGTCGCTGCTTCGTCTCTGTCGTCAATCTATGCAGTAGGAAGTCGCGGAAAAGGTGATGGTATCGTACGTGCGGGGTTCCCATATCAACGACAAAGAGGCCGGTCTCCAGTAGATAGCGGAGGATGGGTTCACTGTCATGTTTATTGCGTAAGCAGTCACATATAGTGGGCGTCATCTCCCGGAGCACCGCCGTCATCAGTAAGAATTCGCGGATGTCGGGTGATTGCTGTTCCAGGATCTCCTGAGCCAGATAGGCGAAGAGCTCCTCTACAGGCCCCGGGGGTCGACGTAATCCCTTGGGCAAGGTAGCGACGGCACCGCTTCGCACCCCCTGCCAGACCAGCTGAAGGGCGATAGCCCAGCCTTCCGTCTCCGCTGCCAGCCGTTGCACTTCCTCGGCAGCCAGGGAGAGCCCGTACCGCTCGCGGAATAGGGTACGAATCTCCTCGGTGGTGAAGGCCAGCTCCTGTTGCCCGATCTCCAATATCTCCCCCCGAGCCCGCCAGGTGACCATCGAGGGCGTTCTGAGAGGATAGCGTGTGGAGAGGATAACGTGGAGATCGGCGGGAGCGCGCCCGACGAGCCGATCGAGGATGCGCAACGGGTCCGTTGTATCGGCGAGGACATGGGCATCGTCCAGTATAAGGAATAGAGGGGTCTGAAGGTGTTCGGCCATCTCGTTGACCAGGATATCGATAGCTGCGGTCCAGTTGAAACTGCCATCGCTTTGGTCCCAGTTTTCGAGCAGGGCCAGGGGAGCTTCGGAGATTTCAGGAATAGCCAGACGTAGGGTGTGTATGAGGTGTAGAAGGAAGACCAGGGGATCGACGTCCTCCTCGGCCAGATGATACCAGGCGAGGGGGTAGGGTTCCTGGGTGAGACTCGCCAGCGCCGTACTCTTCCCATAACCAGCCCCTGCTTGCACGATGGTCAGGCGATAGTCTAGAGCCTCCAGAAAACGCCGGATCAGGCGCGGGCGGTGAAGAGTTCGTTTGTGGAGTCGGGGTGGTGTGAGTTTGGTGCGAACAACCAGCTTCCTGTGTTGCACGTGGGTTCAGAACCTCCTCATGACCCTTATTCTAATCCAAATCTCACGCTGATCAAACGCTGCTCTGAAGGAATCATTCATCCCACTTGGACGGACACGGTCAGGAGCATGTCCTGAAAATAGTGAAGGAACCGGCTCGAGATTCTCCCAATAATCTGTCTTATACCCCCCTGGGGCTGATGCTTGACTAAAAGGGCCGAATCGGTTACAATTAAACCGACCGGTCGGTATGTTTTATGGGGAGGTTGTCAGTGGCATCTCAACAACGTAGTGAGGAGACCTATAATCACCTTCTGGACATGGCAGGGCGCTGTTTTGCTAAAGAGGGTTACGATGCCACGAGTGTCGCGAAGATCTGCCGACAGGCCGGGGTGAGCAAGGGCGCTTTTTATTATCATTTTTCCAGTAAGCAGGCGCTATTCCTTGAGTTGTTGAATCGATGGCTAACCCAGCTCGACCAGCACATGGCAGATCTACGTTCGGAGGCTGCCTCCGCCCCGGAGGCGCTACTCCATATGGCTACGGCCATCCGCCAGGTGCTCGCTTCGGCGAGTGGTAGATTCCCCATCTTCCTGGAGTTCTGGGTCAAGGCCCAGCGCGATCCTGTAGTCTGGGAGGCAACCATCGAACCTTATCGTCGCTATCAGCATCTTATTGTCGAGATCATCGAAACCGGGATAGCAGAGGGTACACTGAGGTCTGTGGATGCGGAGATGGTGGCCCAAACCCTCGTTTCATTGGCCGTAGGACACATATTGCAGGGAACGCTCACGCCTCAGGACGCCGAATGGGGGGAGGTGGCTGAGCAGAGCATTCGTCTCTTCATGGAGGGGCTGCTGGTGTCCGAGGGAGGTGCTCCGGATTGAGATGATCTGAAGCGCTGGATTCTCCTTTACGGTAATGATACCTGGGTTTCCTTTTGTGTGCCTGGCGACTTTGTGCGAAGTCAACCTTTATTTGGACAGAGCTCTTATTTTGTAGCCAACCAAATCTCGCCAGGAGGTCAAAGGAGATGAGAGTTTTACTAACAGGTGCCTTTGGTAACATTGGAGTGAGTGCCCTCGAAGCTCTTCTGGAGCGTCAGCATCGGGTGCGCTGTTTTGACATTCAGACGAAGACGACCGAGGAGACCGCCAAGCGCTTTGGAGACGCGATCGAGGTTGTGTGGGGAGATCTGCGCGATTCTGAAGCTGTGGCCGAGGCGGTGGAAGATCAGAATGTGGTCATCCACCTCGGGTTCATCATCCCCAAGCTCTCCGCTTCTGGAATAGAAAGTGAGAGCGCACCCGATCTGGCCTGGGATGTGAACGTGCGGGGTACCCTCAACGTGCTTAACGCCCTGCGAGCGCAGCCGAATCCACCCCGTCTGGTCTTTGCTTCGTCCTATCACGTCTATGGCTTGACCCAGGATCAGCCGCCGCCACGCACCGTTGACGATCCTGTTTGTCCCGTGGAACACTACGCGCGCCACAAGGTGGCCTGCGAATGGCTGGTCAAGGCTTCGCGATTGGATTGGACCATTCTTCGTTTCTCGGCCACCCTTCCCATCTCTCTGCGTCTGGACCCTTACATGTTCGAGATCCCCCTTGCGAATCGGATGGAGTTTGTGCATACCCGCGATGTGGGGGTGGCGCTCGCGAATGCCGTGACGAATGAGGAGGTCTGGGGAAAGACATTGCTCATCGGCGGGGGGCCAGAATGCCAACTGACTTACCGGGAGATCGTCGAGGGTGTGATGCAGACCATGGGGATCGGGATGTTACCCGAAGATGCCTTTGGCTCTGAGCCCTTCGCCACCGATTGGGTAGATTCCTCGGAGAGCGAGAGCCTTCTGCAATATCAGAAGCGCACCTTCCAGGACTACCTGCGTGACATGCGGGATCTATTGGGTGCGAAGCACATTCTTCTCCGTCTCTTCGGTCCTTTGGTGCGACTTTGGCTATTGCGCAAGTCCACCTTCTGGCACGCGAAGCGGTCAGGTACCTGAAGACCTTTCGTGATTCCATCCTGCCTAACGGAAACCAAGAGCATCCCAGCCCGGGGATGCTCTTTGGCCTCCTTCACATTCTGTGTTACACTCCATTTCGTTCGTATCGTAATATCTGGAGTGAACATTTGGTCAAGGTGGGTTGCGCCTGGTTGTGGCTCGGGGGGCATCTCTTGGGACTTGCGAGTTTTGTCTTCGGGCCATGCAATGCCTTCCACCTGACGTACTATCTGGAATGGTTTGAAGAAGGTCAACTATGCGTCGCTGGCATGCCGATATAGCTTTGGTTCTTGTCACCGTCATCTGGGGTTCAACCTTTGTCATCGTCAAGAATGCACTGAACACCGTTGGCCCATTGGTCTTTGTGGCGGCACGTTTCTGGGTGGCCGGGATGGCTTTGGCCCTGGTTCTTCTCTTCCGGCGCGATGCTGTTACGCCGGGTCTGGTGCGCGAGGGGGGGCTGACCGGGCTCTTCCTGGCGGCGGGATTTGTGACGCAGACGATGGGGCTACGGACGACGGAGGCTGGCAAGGCGGCTTTCATCACGGGATTGAGCGTGGTGCTGGTTCCTCTCCTTGCCACCTCTTTGCTACGGCAGCCCCCGACACGGTCGGCCGTGCTGGGTGTGGTGTTGGCGACTCTGGGGCTAAGTCTGTTGACGCTGGATAGACGTCTGGCTTTCGCTTCGGGCGATCTGTGGGTGTTAGGCTGCGCGCTGGCTTTCGCATTGCACATTGTCAGCACGGCGCATTTCGGTTCCCGCCATGAGGTATTACCCTTCACGATCACCCAGATCTTTACCGTGGCGCTCCTGACTCTGTTGGCGTCCCTAATCTTCGAGCGTGAACTTCTGCTTCCACCCCGGGCGGCGCTGCCAGCTATCGTTTACATGGGCGTGGCGGCGACGGCACTGGTCTTCGGCGTTCAGACATGGGCACAGCATCACACCACGCCGACGCACACAGCACTTATCTTCTCGCTGGAACCCGTCTTCGCGGCTCTCTTCGCTGCATCCTTTGGTGGGGAGATCTTCACGTCCCGGGAGATGGTGGGCGCCGGCCTTATCCTGCTGGGCATGGTCCTGGCCGAAGTAGGAGAGCGATTCTTTGGTTCAAAGGAGTTGCCATGAGCCACTGGCTCACAATTGACCACGAAAATCTAGCCCTAGCTGTCATCCCGAACGGCTTGTCCTGAAGGTAGTGAAAGAAAGTGAGGGATCTCTTTATTGCAGAACGAGAATCCTCATCCCTGATTTCTGATCCCTGTTATTTTTCGGAGGTGTGAAACATGTCTAAACGGAAGCATAGATTCTGGCTGGTAGCCGGTGTGTTTGCCGGAGCTTTGACCGGGCTTTACGTGTGGCAGCGGAAGCGCCGCCAGGCTCGGCTCCCCCGTCTATTGGAGGAGCCGCCGGGACAGGGTACCGCCCTGGTCACGGGCGCTTCCAGTGGTATTGGGGCGGAGTACGCCCGCCAGCTGGCCAGCAGGGGATTCGACGTTATACTGCTGGCGCGGCGGGAATCGCGGTTGCGGGCCCTGGCCGAGGAGCTGGAGACGCGTCATGGTGTGCGTACAGAGGTCCTGGTCGCCGACCTGGCGAATCTCGACGACATCGAGCGGGTGGTCGAACGTATTGAGACGCTGGATGATCTGGAGATTCTGGTGAACAACGCCGGTTTTGGCATCGCTGGAGATTTTACGGAGGTGGATGCCTCCGCTCACGTGGACATGGTGCACGTTCACGTTGTGGCCTCCATGCGCTTCGCCCACGCCGCGCTGCCCCGTATGCTGGCCCGCGACCGGGGCGCCATCGTCAACGTATCGTCGCTTATGGCTTACTATCCCCTCCCGGAGCACGTTTCGTACAGCGGCACCAAGGCCGATCTTAAATCCTTTACCGAGGCGTTGTATCAGGAAGTGATGGGCACGGGGGTCCGCGTTCAGGTGCTCTGCCCTGGCTTCACACGGACGGAGATGCAGGAGAAGGGGGGCATTACCGATGGGATTGTCCCCGGCTTTGCCTGGCTCTCCGCCGAATATGTCGTGGAACAGGCTCTGCGCGACCTGGAACGGGGAGAGATGATCTCTATCCCCGGTTTTGGTTACAAGGTATTGGCTTTTCTGAACCGATTGAATCTTCGTTGGCTTGTCTATCCCGTGATTCATTGGTATATGCGGGGCCGGCAAGGGCAGGCTGAGGGCTTGTCCGGATTTCCCAAGCGCACCTATGGGAGCCTTGGGGAGGTGATGTCGGATATGCAATTCATGCGACAGAATCGGAATCGAATTCGCCATGCCATGCGGGTCATAGACCATTCCTTCCGTGAGAGATTGATGCTGGCGGTGACGGAGGTGAACGGCTGCCGGTACTGTGCCCAATATCACGCCCGTCTGGCGCTGGAGAGTGGTCTCTCTCAAGAGGAGATAGACGCGCTCATGTGCGGGACATTGGAGGATTGCCCCTCTGATGAGGCTGTGGGTCTCTTCTACGCTCAGCATTGGGCCGATACAGG